>CAKZJM010000219.1 GCA_936943315.1 uncultured Methylophilus sp.
GTGAGCGGCAACTGATAGGCCTGGCGCGGGCCTTTTACGGCAAGCCGCGCATTGTGGTGCTGGATGAACCGAATGCCAACCTGGATACAGGCGCTGAGCGCATGCTGCAACAGGCGATTGCCCGCCTCAAGCAGCAAGGCACTACCTTTATTATTGTGAGCCATTTGCAGCATATCCTGACGATTGCCGACCGGATGCTGGTGATGATGCAAGGGCAAATGATCCGCTATGGCAAACCGGCTGAGGTGTTGGCCAGCTTTCAGCAGCCCCCGGCACAAGAGCCGCTCAAAAAACAAACCCTGACCAAACAAAGCCCGGTAAAGGTGGCCCAGCCATGAGGGTTTTCCAAACAATTGCCTTGTGGCCACTGGTCAAACCGTTCCGCCAGCAGTTTATCCATATGGCCTGGCTGAGCCTGCTCACCAATGTGCTCATGCTGGTGCCCACGCTCTATATGCTGCAACTGTACGACAGGGTGATGATGAGCAAAAACACGCTGACGCTGGTGGCGATTACCCTGCTCACGGCGGGTTTACTGCTGCTGATGGCAGGTGCCGATTGGTTGCGTAATCTGTATGCGATCAAAACCGGGGTGCAGCTTGACCTGAGTTATGGCAAGCAAGTGTTTTCTGCGGCGTTTAACCCAGCGACCTCGCAGCGGCAGTCACCGGTGCAATCGTTGCAGCAACTGACCACCGTCAGACAGTTTATGACGGGGCAGGGGCTGTTTGCCATGCTGGACCTGCCCTGGAGCGTGGTCTATATCGCCGTGCTGTTTACCTTGCACCCCATGCTGGGGCTGACAGCCGTGCTGTTCTGCCTGATTCAGTCAGGGGTTGCTGTGTGGAACCAGTCTGTGATTTCAGGCCCGGCACAGCAGGCGCAATCGGCCAAGCAAACCACTGAACACTTTATTCAGCAAAAAATCCGCCATTTGCAAACCAGCCATGTGCTGGGCATGTCGCACACCTTACGCCAGCGCTGGCAGGCCTTGCTGGCAGATCAATCGGCGGCTGAGCGCACCTGGCTGGCCGCCAGTGACCGCAGCCAGTTTGTCAATAAATGGGTGCGTTATACCATGCAGTCACTCATGCTGGCGGTGGCTGCCTGGCTAACCATTAAAGGCGAGATCAGTGTGGGCTCCATGGTGGCGTCTAATGTACTGATTGCGCGTGCCTTGCAACCCTTTGATGTGATTGTGCATAGCTGGCGGCAATGGCTGCACGCCAATGCCGCGGCCAGTGATTTGCAGGCGTTGCTCGCCCAGCATGCGCAGGTTCACACACACCCGGTAGCCACGCAGCCATTGCAGCGGCCTTACACCTTAGCCCTCAACGCGGCAGGCGTGACGCTGCAATCCCGCCGTCTGTTGCACGCCCTGGATTTAACCATCCCGCCTGGCCGCCTGTTGTGCATCATGGGCCCGTCCGGCTCGGGTAAAAGCACGCTGGCACGCCTGCTGGTCGGGGCGGTGTTCCCGACACAGGGCAGCTATCAGATCAACCAGACGCCCATGCATGCCAGTAATGTCCGTGCCGCCATGACCAGCGTTGGCTATTTGCCGCAACAAGTCTCCTTGCTGGAGGGCACGATTGCCGAAAATGTGGCCAGGTTTGGCCCGCTCGACAGCCAGCACATTATTGAAGCTTGCCAGCGCGTGGGCTTGCACGAGGCCATCTTACGTTTGCCGCAAGGCTACGACACCCGGCTCGATGAACAGGGCTTGCCTTTATCCGGCGGGCAACGCCAATTGCTCGGGCTGGCGCGCGCCATCTATCAAGCGCCTGCCTTGCTGGTGCTAGATGAACCCAACGCCAGCCTCGATGAGTTTGGCGAGGCCAGGCTGATGCAATTGCTGCAAGCCTTGAAAGAAAAACAGACCACCATTGTGGTGATCTCGCACCGTTCAGGCGTGCTCAAGGTCACTGATGACTTGCTGGTACTCAAGCGTGGCGAGGTGGTGCATCACGGCCCGCGTGACGCCGGGATTGTTTACCTGAATCAACTGAATGCCACTGCCACCAGCATTCCCACGGAGTCTCCATGCACGTAACCATGCCGCAACCTGTTCCTGATAATGTGCACCCGATTGAGTCTTATGCGCAGCATACCAGTCCTAACCGTAAAGGGGCGCTGATCTTGCTGGCGGGGATTGTGGGCTTTGTGGTGTGGGCCGCTTATGCGCCGCTGGATGAAGGCGTGCCAACCGAGGGGCAAGTCAGTGTCGAAAGCAATCACAAGGTGGTGCAGCATTTGAGCGGCGGCATTGTCAGTAGCTTGCTGGTGCATGAAGGCCAGCAGGTAAAGGCGGGCGATCTGTTATTCAAACTTGACGAGCAGGCCAGCAAGGCGCGCTATGAAGAGGTGCGCCAGCGCTATGCCGGTTTGCGCGCGCAAGAAGACCGTCTGCGTGCCGAGCAGTTACATCGCCCGGTGATCGACTTTCACCCAGACCTGCTCAAGCTGCAAGGTGACCCGCTGATCCAGCAACAGATGCGCAACCAGATGCAATTACTGGCCGCGAGAACCTCAGCCCTGGCGGCTGATATCGCTGGAAAAAAGGAATCGATCGCGGGCTATCAGGCCATGATACAGGGCTATCAAGGCATGCTTGCCAGCCAGGAATCTCAGCTGACCCTGCTCGAAGAGCAATTGCAAGGCATCCGCGCCTTGACCGCAGAGGGCTATGCGCCGCGTAACCAGCAAAATGACCTGGAGCAGCGGGTGGCCGCTTTGCATGGCGAACGCGCCAATACCCAGGCCAATATGATCCGTACGCAACGCGCCATCCTTGAGTTGCAGCAGCAGATCAACCAACGCAACCAGTTTGAACAAAAAGAAATGGATGCCGAGATGGCGCAGGTGAAACTGCAAGTCGAAGCCGATGCACAAAAGCTGGTGGCCTTGCGCGATGAACTCGGCCGTACCGAAATCCGCTCCCCGGCCTCTGGCCAGGTGGTGGGTTTGCAGGTGCATACGGTGGGTGCGGTGATTCAGCCCGGGCAAAAACTGATGGATATTGTGCCTTCAGGAGAGTCGCTGATTATTGATGCACAAATTCCGCCACACCTGATCGATAAAATCCATGCAGGCCAGGCTGCCGATGTGCGTTTCTCGACCTTTTCCAACAGTCCGCAATTATTGGCTGAAGGCCGCCTCAAATCTGTTTCCAGTGACTTGCTGACCAAGCCAGCTGCCACCCTGGAGGGCAGCCAGAGTTACTACCTGGCGCGGATCATGTTGACCGACAAAGGCATGCAAGCCTTACAGGATAGACAGCTACAGCCAGGGATGCCGGTACAGGTGGTGATTAAAACCGGGGAGCGCACGCTGTGGGATTACTGGATGCATCCGTTGAGCAAGCGGTTGGCTGCCTCCATGAAGGAAGAATAATGGAAACACGTTCTCAGTGGCTGTGCGAGCGAATTGCGGCGTTGCGCGGTACTCGCAATCCTCATGTACAACGACGTACATTGGCTCCGGCCACTACGTTTAACATCGCTACGCGAGTTAGCCTCCGCCGCAACACTCCGTTAATTGTCCGGTTCCTCCGTTCCGTGCGCCTTGCACTTCATCTCGCTCGCTCACTGATTAAGCGTTTCCAGATGCTTAGAAGTTTGTTGAAAGCATGCACCTTCACTGTCCTCTTTGGCTGTGCTTCTGTCTATGCCCTCGAAGACCTGAACAGCTTGTACCAGCTGGCGGTGAATCACAATGCGGATTACCGTGCCGCGCTGGCTAATACCGAGGCCGAGCGTGAAGAGCTGACCAAGGCCAAGGCCTTGTTTTACCCCAAGGTACAGCTGGGGCTGATGCGGGGTCGCGGTGTGACTGACCGCACCACACAAACAAACTTGGGCTCGTTCAACAGCAACTTGGACTATGAGCTGGAGAATTACAGCTTTAGCATTAAACAGCCTTTGTTCAATAAAGAAACCATGGCTATTTATGGGGGTGCCAAGTCGTATGTCAATGCGCAGGAATCGTTATTGGAACAGGAAAATGCCAAGTTGATCCTCAAGCTGGTGTCGGTATACCTGGAAACCTTGTATGGGCAAGAGCGGGTGCGGTTGCAGCAAAACAAGGTCGACGCCGTGAGCCAGCAGTTGCGGCAGGCCGAGCAACGCTATCAGCGCGGCAGCGGTACAGTGGTGGAGGTCAGCGAGGCACAATCTAACCTCGATGTGGCCAAGGCCGAGCAGATTCAGGCCGAAAATGACCTGCTTTCCAATCAGCAAAGCCTGCACATTCTGACAGGTACGTCGCAACCACTGTCTGCCGAACTGATGGTGGATGGCCTCACTCATTTCACTGGCGCGGAGTATCCGATTGAGCGTTGGCTGGACCTCGCCAGACAGCATCATCCTGAATTGACCGCAGCCACCCTGGAGGTAGATGTGGCGAGGAAAGATATCGAAAAGAAACAGGCCGGGCACTACCCCACGCTGGATCTGGTCGGTGTGCGCTCCTATAGCCAGAACGACAGCAATAACACCCTGGGTTCACGGTTTGACACCACCACTGTCGCCCTGCAAATGAATGTGCCCTTGTTTGCCGGAGGCTATGTCAATGCCAACGTGCGTCAGAGTGCCAGCCGCCTCACCGCCAGTGAAGAAACCATGACGGCCAAGTCACGCGAGATTGAGTTTAATGTGCGCAAGTATTACCAGAGCTTGCAGGCGCAGCAACAATCCATCTCCGCTTACCAGCAGGCGGTGCAGTCTGCCAGTGTGGCGCTCGATGGCACACAAAAAGGATTTTTAGCCGGGTTTAAAACCAACCACGAAGTGTTGGATGCCCAGCAAAAACTGTTTTCTAACCGCCTGTTATTGACCAAGGCCTATTACAGCCTGATCAGTGACTGGGTGAATTTACAGTTTAGTAGTGGGTTGCTGTCGCTGGAGGCACTCAACCGTGTCAGCCAGGTGTTTGTTTCAAAAAAATAGAGGGTTGAAAAAGTGGTCGTGAATATGAAATCAGTGCGTTTACAGTGCAAACAAGCCGGGTTTACCTTGCTGGAATTGCTGGTGGTGATGGTGATTATCGGCTTGCTGGCCGGGTATGTGGGCCCCAAATATTTTGCCCAGATCGGCAAATCTGAAACCAAAACCGCTAAAGCGCAGATTGAGGCGTTATCGCGTGCGCTGGATACCTACCGGCTGGATGTCGGCCATTACCCATCGACCGAGCAGGGCCTGGCCGCATTGAACCGTCAACCGGATAGCGAAGCCAAGTGGCAAGG
>CAKZJM010000220.1 GCA_936943315.1 uncultured Methylophilus sp.
CGCGATTGTATTCTGCGGCAATGGCATGACCTTGGGCGTAGGCGCTGGCCAGATGAGCCGTGTCGACAGCACCAAGATTGCGGCGATCAAGGCACAGAATGCAGGCTTAAGCCTGCAAGGCTCCGTCGTCGCTTCTGACGCCTTTTTCCCGTTCCGTGATGGCGTAGATGTCTTGGCCGATGCCGGTGCCAGCTGCGTGATTCACCCCGGTGGCAGCATGCGCGACGAAGAAGTGATTGCTGCGGCCGACGAACGTGGCTTAGCCATGGTGGTGACGGGTATTCGTCACTTTAGACATTAACAATTCTAATTGCCACAGAGATCACAGAGGGCACAGAGAGTTGCAGCTAGAAAAAAAGACCACCGGCTGTCAATTTACTCTGTGTCCTCTGCGCCCTCTGTGGCTATAACTTTAGGCACGTAATAAATATGAAAATTTTAGTGATTGGTAGCGGCGGCCGCGAGCACGCGCTGGCATGGAAGGTCGCACAAAACAAAGAAGTGAGCCGTGTGTATGTGGCACCCGGCAACGCAGGGACCGCCACCAACCCGGACATGATCAACGTTCCGCTGACCAAAGTGGAAGACCTGGTCAAGTTTGCAGAAGATGAACACATTGCACTGACCATCGTCGGCCCTGAAGCGCCTTTGTCACAAGGCGTGGTTGACGCTTTCCGCGCGGCTGATCTGAAAATCTTTGGCCCGACCAAAGCAGCAGCACAACTCGAAAGCTCCAAAGACTTCGCTAAAGCCTTCATGTTCCGTCACGGCATCCCAACGGCCAAATACCAGACCTTTAGCGATGTCACCCAGGCACACGCTTATATTGATGCCAATGGCGCGCCTATCGTGATCAAAGCCGACGGCCTTGCGGCGGGTAAAGGTGTCGTGGTTGCCATGACACTGGAAGAAGCCCATGCGGCCGTCGATGCCATGCTATCAGACAACAAACTCGGTGACGCAGGTGCACGCGTGGTCATCGAAGAATTCCTGGTTGGTGAAGAAGCCAGCTTTATGGTGATGGTCGATGGTAAAAACATTCTGCCATTGGCCACCAGCCAGGATCACAAACGCTTGCTGGATGCTGACCAAGGCCCGAATACCGGCGGCATGGGCGCTTACTCCCCGGCCCCAGTGGTGACCCCGGACATCCACGCCAAAGCCATGCGCGAAATCATCGTGCCAACGGTAGAAGGCATGGCTAAAGATGGCATTCCTTACACTGGTTTCCTCTATGCAGGTTTGATGATTAGCCCCAGTGGCGAAGTCAAAACCCTGGAGTTCAATTGCCGCATGGGCGACCCTGAAACTCAGCCTATCATGATGCGACTGAAATCAGACCTGGTAGCACTGGCTGAACATGCCGTGAACGGCACGCTGGACCAGGCCAAAGCTGACTGGGACTGGCGGTTTGCCTTGGGTGTGGTGATGGCGAGCGCTAACTACCCCGACACCCCAAGGCTAGGCGACGAAATCACCGGCCTGCCTAAAGACGTGCAAGACGGCCATGTTTTTCATGCCGGCACCACACTCAAGGATGGCAAAGTGGTCACCAGTGGCGGCCGTGTGCTTTGTGTCACGGCATTGGGTGAAACGGTCAAGTTTGCCCAGCAACAAGCGTACAAAGTACTGGAACAAATCCACTTTGATGGCGCTCAGTACCGTAAAGACATTGGCTACCGTGCCATTAAAAACTAAGCGCTTTCAAGAACAGCTGTGATGACAGAAAAAATCCAACCACAAGCCGTCTTTGACTATCTACAAGGCTTACAAACCCGCATTGTAGAAGCTGTAGAACTGGTCGATGGCAAAAACTTTTTGCAGGATAGCTGGCAACGCCCTGAAGGCGGCGGCGGTAACTCGTGCCTGCTTGAGGGCGGCAACGTATTTGAGCGTGCCGGGGTAGGGTTTTCACACGTGCTTGGCAACAAGTTACCGCCAGCAGCCAGCGTGGCGCACCCGGAAGCTGCGGGCAGGCCCTGGGAGGCCATGGGGGTATCGCTGGTGTTTCACCCGCACAATCCTTTTGTGCCAACGGTACACATGAACGTACGTTTTTTTGTCGCCAAGGCCCAGCACGCGGATGAGCAGGATATCTGGTGGTTTGGGGGTGGCATGGACCTCACGCCTTATTATGGGTTTACAGAGGACTGCATCCATTTTCACCGCGTCAACAAAGAGGCACTCGCCCCGTTTGGCGCCGGATACTATCCCGCATTTAAAAAAGAATGTGACACTTATTTCTATCTCAAGCATCGTAAAGAACCGCGCGGCATCGGCGGCATTTTCTTTGATGACTTCAGCGAACTGGGCT
>CAKZJM010000221.1 GCA_936943315.1 uncultured Methylophilus sp.
TGTCGTGCTCGTCTTTGGCCACGACTGGCACCCAGTCTGCCAGCAAGGCGCCAGAAGAATAGAATTTTTTGCCGTTTAAAAAATAGCCGCTGTTGGTGGGTGTCAGCTTGGTTTTAACATCATTGACGCTTTTGGTGCCAATCTCGGAAAAGGCATTGCCAAAACGCACGCCTTGCAACACCAGCTCAAAAAAGTATTTTTTCTGAAACTCGGTTCCATCCAGGCGAATACCCTCCACCATATATAAATGGTTCTGCGGAATCTGGCCAATGCTGGGGTCAGCTTCTGCCACGGTGGCGATCACTTCTGCCAGGGTGCTGTTGGAGACAAAGGCGCCACCATATTCTTTAGGGACGGTAATCCCCCACAGGCCACTGCTGGAAAACAAGTCCAGCTCCTGGCGCGGTAAGCGTCTTTCCTTGTCGCGCGTGGCGGCTTCCTTGGCAATTTCACTGGCGACCTGTTTAGCCACGGCAATGGCTTCGGCATCGCTCTTGATCACGTGTGCCGGCTGGCGGGGTGAATGTGCTGGCCGGTGTTCAGGCAAATGCGCAATCTTGCTTGCATGTGCAGTCATATTGAATCCTTGTCAAAAAGTTGGGAATAAGTGCGCAGTGGCTGCTCAACGAGCGGCTGCGCGTCCACTCATGACTCTGCATTTAGCATGCCAACTGCTAACTCATTGTTTTTTATAAAAAATCTAATTGGCTGTATTTTTTTAGCCTCTGTAGAAACACTTTTCTGCTGAATGACTGCTGATTAATCAGCAGCAGTGGCGTGTGAAGAAGGGGTATTTGCGCCTGGTGACTGCTGTATTTCACAAACAATTGCTGATACAGCAGCAGCCCATCAGCAGAACGGATAAGAATTCAACAGTCTGGATTTCTCTAAAAATTATTTAACTTATTGAAATATAACAATAAATTAGGTTGGCATGGATGCTGCTAAGTATTCAGTGAGCTGGTGGTTCGCTATTGAACACTCAAAGGGACACCGGCAATCTTAAATGAGGAGTCATGATGAGTCGTCCGTTAAAAGTCACTGCCGTTTCCGGCAGTTATGCATTGCCCTCCAGAACAGCTGCGCTGGTGCAAGCAATCACCCAGAAACTGGGTCAACAGTTGCCCATAGACCTGCATGTGATCGAGCTAAGCGAGATTGCCGGTAGCCTGGTGGCTTCTTACGATCCGAAAGACCTGCCGGTCAAGGTGCAAAAAGATATTGAAGCCATTGAGAACGCTGACCTGCTGGTGGTGGCGACACCTGTCTACCGCGCTTCTTACAGCGGTCTGTTCAAGCATTTGTTTGATTTAGTCAACTATGAAGCGCTGATTGATGTGCCAGTGCTGCTGGCGGCCACGGGCGGTACTGATCGCCATGCGTTGATCATTGATCATGAGCTGCGCCCCTTGTTTAGTTTCTTCCAGGCATTGACGCTGCCGATTGGTGTGTATGCCACCCAAGCTGATTTTGAAAATTACCAGGTGAAAAGCGAGGCTGTCACGGCAAGGATTGCCTTGGCGGTGGAGCGTGCCTTGCCCTTGCTCAAGCACAGGGAGCTTGCCCCTAAAGACCGTTTGCTGGCCGTATAAGCCGCGCCACTATTTTGGAGAATATTGATGAGTACAGAAACGATTAAATTTGCTTACTGGGTGCCTAATGTCAGCGGTGGCCTGGTGGTGAGTAACATTGAGCAGCGCACCAGCTGGGATATTGATTACAACCGCAAGCTGGCACAAATTGCCGAGAAGGCCGGGTTTGAATATGCGCTAAGTCAGATCAGGTTCACCGCTGGTTATGGTGCCGAGTTTCAGCATGAATCCGTGTCGTTTTCGCATGCCTTGCTGGCAGCCACCACCAAGCTGAAGGTGATTGCGGCGATTTTGCCTGGCCCGTGGAATCCGGTGCTGGCAGCCAAGCAGCTGGCCACCATCGATTTGCTGACCGAAGGGCGTATTGCCGTGAATATTGTTTCAGGCTGGTTCCGTGGCGAGTTCACCGCCATTGGCGAACATTGGCTGGACCATGATGAGCGCTATCGCCGCTCCAAAGAGTTTATCGAGGCGCTCAAGGGTATTTGGACGCAGCATAACTTTACCTACCGTGGTGACTTCTACCGCTTTAGCAATTACACGCTGAAACCAAAACCATTGCAGCAGCCGCACCCGGAAATTTTCCAGGGTGGCAGCTCACGCGCTGCGCGTGACAATGCGGCCAGTGTGTCTGACTGGTATTTTACCAACGGCAATACTGTTGAAGGCATCAAGGCCCAAGTCGATGATATCCGTGCCAAAGCCGAGGCCAATAATCACAGCGTCAAAATCGGCGTCAATGCATTTGTGATTGCCCGCGACACCGAAGAAGAAGCCAAAGCCGTCTTGAAAGAGATTATCGACAAAGCCAACCCGGATGCGGTAAACGCTTTTGGCCACGAAGTGAAAAATGCCGGGGCAGCCAGCCCCGAGCGCGAAGGTAACTGGGCCAAGTCTACGTTTGAAGACCTGGTGCAATACAACGATGGATTTAAAACCAACCTCATCGGGACACCGCAGCAGATTGCCGAGCGCATTGTTGAGTTGAAAGCCGTGGGAGTAGACCTGATTTTGTCCGGCTTCCTGCACTTTCAGGAAGAAGTCGCTTACTTTGGCGAAAAAGTGTTGCCACTGGTGCGCGAACTCGAAGCCAAGAAGCTGGCAAAAGCCGCTTAAGCACATGAGCCACGTATGACACCTGATACCTTACCCCACTGGCTAGCATGGCAGGCGCAGCAGCGCCCGGCCAGGGTGGCAATCCGCCACAAACAACTTGGCCTCTGGCAGCAAAGCAGCTGGCAGGCAGTGCACCATGCGGTTTTGCTGGCGGCGCGCTATTTGCAATA
>CAKZJM010000222.1 GCA_936943315.1 uncultured Methylophilus sp.
TCACTGCGGCGCGTTTTATCCAGCTATGCGAAAAAGCAGGCGCGCCTTACCAGCAATATGCACACCGCACCGACCTGGGCTGCGGCAGCACCATTGGGCCCATCATGGCAGCGCAACTGGGCATCGCCACGGTCGATGTCGGCAACCCGATGTGGGCCATGCACAGCATCCGCGAAAGTGCAGGCGTGCTCGACCACAGCCACATGATTGCCACATTGCAACAACATTACGCCAGCTAAGCTGCATTACTCCAGCTAACCGGCTGCCAGCATTGACGCTGGTATAACGATTGCTTTACCCTAGGCACATCAGGGGAGAATCAATTAATGTTAAAGCAATTATTGCGCAAAAAACCAATTCAACCGCATGCGCATACCGGACTCAAAAAATGTTTAACTGCGTTTGACCTGGCCTTACTTGGCATCGGCGGCGCCATCGGCACCGGCATCTTTGTGTTGACCGGCATCGCAGCAGCCACCCAATCCGGCCCAGCTGTGGTTCTCTCATTTATCATCGCCGCCGTGGCGGCTGGGTTTGCAGCGCTCTCCTATGCAGAACTGTCATCATCCATAGGTGGCTCAGGCAGTGCCTATGGCTACAGCTACGTGGCATTTGGGGAGTTTGCGGCGTGGATGATGGGCTGGATGTTGCTGCTTGAATATGGCGTGGGCGCCGCTGCCGTTGCCAATGGCTGGGCGGGCTACTTTGTAAACACGCTGGGCAATTTAGGCCTGCATTTACCTGAACACCTGACCAAAGCGCCTGTGCTCGGCGGTACAATCAACCTGCCTGCGTTTGCCATTATCTGGATTCTGACCCTGCTGTTGATGATAGGCGTGAAAGAAAGCGCGCGCGCCAACAATCTGATGGTGATCATTAAACTCTCAACTATCGCCATTTTTCTGGCACTCTCCATCGGCCATATCAATAGTGCCAACTGGCAACCGTTTATGCCATTTGGCTGGTTTGAAACGCTGGATAACGGGAAAAACATAGGGGTGTTGGCGGGTGCCTCACTGGTGTTTTTTGCCTATTTTGGCTTTGATGCCGTCTCTACCGCCGCTGAGGAATGCCAGCAACCACAACGCGACCTGCCGATTGGCCTGATTGCTTCGCTCACCTTTTGCACGATTATCTACATTATTGTGTCAGGCACCCTGACAGGCGTGATTCCTTACACTGAACTCAACACATCGTCCCCTGTGGCCTACGCCCTGACCAAACTCGGTTACACCTGGTCTTCGACGCTGGTTGCCACCGGCGTCCTGGCGGGCTTAATCACCGTGCTGCTCGTATTACTTTATGGTTTAACCCGTATTTTGTTTGCCATGAGCCGTGACGGGCTCATTTCGCCCGTCTTTTCTGCCGTGAACCCAGACCGGCAAACGCCCAGCAAGATCATTCTCATGTGTGGTACTGTTGTCTCTATCGTAGCAGGCTTTATTCCTCTTGGCGAATTGGCAGAAACCGTGAATATTGGCACCCTGGCCAGCTTTATCATGGTTTGCATCGGTGTCATACGTTTACGCCAGACGCATCCTGACCTGCCGCGCCCATTTAAAAACCCGTTCAATCCGCTGATTCCCCTCGGCGGCGTCGCCAGCTGCGCGGCGCTGATGTCTTTTTTACCAGCTGAAACCTGGCATCGCTTTCTCCTCTGGGGAGCGGTGGGGGTGGTGTTTTATTTTGTCTACTCTTTAAGGCACAGCAAATTACGGGCGTGATATTTGCTCCGATACTTGCTGTTATTTTCGCCATAAAAAAAAGCCGACTGTTAGTCGGCTTTTTTGTATCACAGCAAGGCTGAATTACAGAGACAATACCCACTCAACGATGGTTTTGATGTCTTCGTCTTTCACTTGTGGGCTGTTTGCTGGCATTGGGATGTTGCCCCAAACACCACTACCACCGGCTTTAACTTTAGCAATCAATTTAGCTTCAGCGCCTTTGTCACCTTTGTATTTGGCTGCTACATCTTTGTAAGCTGGGCCCAATACTTTGGCATCAACACTGTGGCAAGCCAAACAGCCACTTTTTTGTGCCAATGCTTTAGCGGCAGCGGCATCCACAGCGTGCGCTGTACCAGCCATCAACAAAGTCGCTGCTGCGATTGCGGAAAATAAAACTTTCATGCGATCTCCTTGAATATCTTCTAAATGAATAGAACCCCATAATGCAATTCTCATGCATGTGGCATATTACCTGACCAAGCAAAATCCACAATAGAAAAACCGCTAAAAAACACGGTCATCCATATAATTTAAACCGGTTTGGCTTTTTGCCAACATGCTTAAAACGTGCGTGTTACCTAATGGTTGACACGCGTCACATCAATGTTACAAGGTCTCGATGGAGTACTCTGCGCTGAGGATATGTTTGCGGCCCGGATTGATCACGACCATGTTGTCCATGGCGTTCGTGGTTTCCACACAAATGGTTTTACGCCACTCTTCGCCCACGCCCATATCCCCCATGGCACCTGCTTTTTCTGCACCCGGATTCCACACGACCGTGGTATCACTGCCGGACTTGGAGACATGGATAATACGGTTGTAACCGCTGTCATGAATGGCACAATCAGAACTGTGATGCACATAGACACGATCATATTCCTTACCATCAAATGTCAGGTCGTTGTGCTCAACATTGCGCTCATACTTGAGTAACTTGTCCAGGTAAACCAGGTCTTGCATACCGGTGATTCTAACGTTCGATAAATCGCTGACATTAAAGTAAGTATGAAATGCTTCACTGATCACAAACGGATGCTCAGCCAGGTTGGTTGTCGCCAGATCAATACGCAGACGACGTCCAATCGTGATGGTCAGGGTCAACTCGTACGGGTAAGACAACTGGCGCTGCGCTTCCGGAGTTTGCTGCATTTCGAGAATAATACGCGTGGCACCGGTCGGCGTCGCATCAATATCCATCACACGCCAAGGAATAACCCTGACAAACCCGTGTGGGCACAACGTACTGTCGGTTGGATGCGCCCCAAACCATGGCCAACAGATGGGTACACCACCCCGGATGGAGCGTCCCTGAACATAACGTGCGTTGCTCG
>CAKZJM010000223.1 GCA_936943315.1 uncultured Methylophilus sp.
GCGGCCTTGAGCATGGCATATTCGCCGCTGACATGATAAGCATAGGTGGGCACACCAAATTCGTCTTTCACACGGCGCACAATATCCAGATAAGGCATGCCTGGCTTCACCATCACCATATCGGCGCCTTCTTCCAGGTCCAGCGCGACTTCTTTCAGCGCTTCGTCAGAGTTGGCCGGGTCCATCTGGTAATTATATTTATTCCCTTTGCCCAGGTTTCCGGCAGAGCCTACTGCGTCACGGAAAGGGCCGTAGAAGGCAGAAGCGTACTTGGCAGAGTAAGCGAGGATGCGGGTGTAGATATAGCCATGCTCTTCCAGCGCATCGCGTATCGCGCCAATACGGCCATCCATCATATCTGACGGGGCAACAACATCCGCACCGGCCTCTGCGTGGCATAACGCTTGTTTAACCAGCACTTCAACGGTTTCGTCATTGAGTACATACCCGGTGTCGTTGATTAGGCCATCCTGGCCGTGCGTGGTGTAAGGGTCTAGCGCAACATCGGTGATCACGCCCAGTTCAGGGAATGCTTTTTTGAGGGCGCGCACGGTGCGTGGCACCAAACCTTGGGGGTTATAGGCTTCTTTGGCATCCAGGCTTTTGAATTGCTGCGGGACGACTGGAAAAAGCGCTAAGGCAGGAATACCGAGTTTTACGCATTCTTCAGCGGTTTTTAGCAAAATATCCAGGCTCTGGCGCTGCACGCCCGGCATGGATTTCACTTCTTCGATTTTTCCTTCGCCTTCGAGGACGAATACCGGGTAAATCAGGTCGTTGGTAGTCAAGACGTGTTCACGCATCAAGCGGCGGGAAAAGTCGTCTTTACGCATACGGCGTGGGCGGATGGCTAAAAACTGGTTACTCATAACATCCTCAACTTTGTTCAACGATGGCGGCACGGCCGCCTATTGACTGGAATCAGGCAAATACTTTGGCCAGCTCGGCACCGGGGTTGTCCTGGCGCATAAAGGCTTCACCGACCAGGAAAGTATGGACTGCGTGGTCGCGCATCAGTTTCACGTCATCTGCCGTGAAAATGCCACTTTCGGTGACTACAATTTTATCGGCTGAAATGTGGTTGAGCAGGCCTAGCGTGGTATCCAGCGTGACTTCAAACGTACGCAGGTTGCGGTTGTTAATACCCAGTAATGGCGTGGTTAATTGAATGGCTTGTTCTAGCTCTTCGCCATTGTGTACTTCCACCAGCACAGCCATGCCTAAACCATGTGCCACCGCTTCGAGTTTTTGCATCTGAGCCAGGGTGAGCGCAGCAGCAATCAGCAGAATACAATCCGCACCCATGGCGCGCGCTTCGTAGACCTGGTATTCGTCTATCATAAAGTCTTTGCGCAACACCGGCAGCTTGCAGGCTGCACGGGCTTGTTTCAGGTAATCGGCAGAACCCTGAAAATACTGTACATCCGTGAGCACAGACAAACACGCAGCACCGCCTTGCTCGTAACTTGCCGCAATATCGGCTGGCCTGAAATCGGCACGAATCACGCCTTTGGATGGACTGGCCTTTTTAATCTCGGCAATCACGGCCGCTTTGCCTGCGGCGATCTTGCTGCGGATCGCGCCGACAAAATCCCGAGCGGGTGATTGTTGTGTCGCGAGCGTTTGCACCTCGGCCAACGGCATTCTGGCTTGTGCAGCAGCGATTTCTTCGGCTTTGGTCGCCAGGATTTTATTTAAAATATCACTCATAAGTTTGTCCGTTTACTTTAATCCAACCGCCATGTTTTCCGTGAGGATCATGATGTGTCCAGTGCATGATTCCGCCCTTGGGGTTGTAGATATATTCGCCTCTAAACATTACCTGGTCGCCCACATTTAAATCTGCGCGTAGCGCAAGGTCAATATTATGCGCAAACAGCAGGGTTTGCTCAGGCGACACACTGACCAGAAACCGCTGGTGTCTGCTGCCTTTGTTATCATCCGGCAACAGTTTTTTCACGATACCGCTGCCCTCTAGCCAGACATGACTCTGCTTTTGCGCAAAGGCCTGTTTAAGTGCCGCGTTCTCTTGCGTTGCCAACCCGGAAGAGAGTGATTGCAGGCTCAGCGTCTGAACCTGTGATTTCACCTCCACGGTGGACTGTGGCTGATTGCTGGCACTCGGCTGCTGCGCTTGCTCACAGGCGGCCAGCACACTCAACAGCGCAATTAGTGCATAGCGCTTCATGCGGCCTGGCTTAAAGTTTTCAGCTGCTGCAATTTACTCAACGCCGCCCCTGAGTCAATGGATTGCGCCGCTTGCGCAATGCCTGACGGCAAATCACTGGCAAGGCCAGACACATATATAGCAGCGCCTGCGTTGAGCAACACGATGTCACGCGCCGGGCCTTTTTCGCCCGCCAGCAACCCAAGGATAATCTCGCTCGAATGCTGTGCACTTTCAACACGTATGCTGTTAATGTCGTGCAAAGGCATGCCAAACTGGGTGGGATTCAAGGTGTATTCAGTGATGTTGCCATTTCTCAACTCAGCGACATAGGTGTCGGCAGAAAAAGAGATTTCGTCCATTTCATCAGCACTATGCACCACCATCACGTGTTCGCTACCGAGTGTTTGCAAGGTTTGCGCCAGCAATGGCACCAAATCGCGGTGAAACACCCCCATGACCTGGCGTTTGGCCCCGGCCGGATTGGTCATCGGGCCTAGCAGGTTAAACATGGTGCGCACACCCAGTTCGCGGCGCACGGGCGCTGCGTACTTCATGGCGGCATGGTGGTTAGGCGCGAACATAAAACCGATTCCGGCCTCATTGACGCAATGCACCACCTGTTCAGGCGTCAACACAATATTGACGCCCAACGCTTCCAGCACGTCGGCTGAACCGCTTTTTGAAGACGCTGCACGGCCACCGTGCTTGGCGATTTTGGCACCTGCCCCTGCGGCCACAAAGGCAGACGCCGTGGAGACATTGAATACCTTGTTGGGTGCACCGCCGGTGCCACAGGTATCAATCAAATGCCGGGTATCGCTGATGTCTACCTTGCTCGATAACTCGCGCATCACTTGTGCCGCCGCTGCAATCTCAGTCACGGTTTCACCCTTGACGCGCAAGGCAGACAGAAAGCCGGCAATCTGGATCTGCGTGAATTCATGATTTGCTGCATGATTTCCAGCATTTCTTCATGCGTGAAATCGGTATGGTCAATCAGCCGCTGTAAGGCGATTTTAGGCGTGATGGCCATCAATAGCCTTTCAAGAAGTTATCCAGCAGCTCATGCCCATACTCAGTCAAGATAGACTCGGGGTGAAACTGCACGCCTTCGACAGCGAGGGTTTTGTGCTTGACGCCCATGATCTCGCCATCTTCTGTCCAGGCTGTAATCTCCAGGCAATCCGGGATGGTTTCACGCTCAATGACTAATGAATGGTAACGCGTCGCCGTGTAGGGATTAGGCAGGTTTCTAAACACGCCGGTATTGGTGTGGTGTATCAGTGAGGTTTTACCATGCATCAGCGTTTTAGCCTTGATGATGTTGCCACCAAAGGCCTGACCGATGCTCTGGTGACCCAGGCACACGCCTAGCAAAGGAATCTTGCCCGCAAACTCGTGAATCAGCGGCACGGAAATCCCGGCTTCATTCGGGGTACAGGGCCCTGGTGAAATCACGATTTTTTCCGGGGCCATGGCTTTGATCTGCTCCAGCGTGATTTCATCGTTTCTATGCACGTGAACGTCTTGTCCCAGCTCGCCGAAATATTGCACGAGGTTGTAGGTAAAAGAGTCGTAGTTATCAATCATCAACAACATATCAGGCTCCTTTTCCTGCATGGGTTTGAACATTGGCGGCCTGGCTATCCAGACCTGCCTGCACCAGCTCTGCGGCACGGATCACTGCTTTGGCCTTGTTTTGGGTTTCTTCCCATTCACTTTGCGGCACTGAGTCTGCCACGATACCGGCACCCGCTTGTACGTATAGTTTTTTGTCCTTGAGCACAGCGGTACGAATGGCAATGGCCACATCCATATCGCCATTAAAGCCCAGGTAGCCAACAGCACCGGCGTAAATGCCACGCTTGGAAGGCTCCAGCTCGGCGATGATTTCCATGGCACGCACTTTGGGTGCGCCTGATACGGTCCCGGCAGGGAAGGTGGCTTTAAGCACATCAATGGCATCCAGCCCAGGTTTCAGCTGACCTTCAACATTGCTGACAATATGCATCACATGCGAGTAGCGCTCAATGGTCATATTGTCCGTCACTTTCACGGTGCCCGTGAGTGCCACACGGCCCACATCATTGCGGCCCAGGTCCATCAGTTGCACGTGCTCGGCACGCTCTTTTGGGTCAGCCAGCAACTCGGCTTCCAGCGCCAGGTCATGGTCACGGTTTTTACCGCGTGGGCGCGTGCCTGCAATGGGCCGCGAAGTCACGGTGGTTTCTTCCAGGCGCACCAGAATCTCTGGCGAGGCACCAACCACATGGTGGTCATCCATATCGTAATAGAACATATATGGGGAAGGATTGAGGCTACGCAAGGCCCGGTACAGACTTAATGGCGAAGCATCAAAGTCTTGCACCATCCGCTGGCTGAGTACCACCTGCATGATGTCGCCTTCAAGAATGTATTGCTGTGCTTTTTTCACTGCCGCCTTGAAGTTGTCTTCGCCAAACTCAGACACGGCCTGTGTTTTATGAGTGGCTAGCGCGGCAGGAATATCCACCTGGGTGCGTAATTTGGCCAATAACTCATGCATACGGGCACAGGCCGTTTCATAGGCATTGGCTTGGGCAGGATCAGCATACACAATGAAATAGAGCTTGCCGGAGAGGTTATCCACCACGGCAATCTCTTCAGACACCATGAGCAGAATGTCCGGGACGCCTATCGCGTCCGGTTTTTTCTGCTTGCCGAGACGTTTTTCGATGTATTGAATGGTTTCATAACCAAAGTAGCCTGCCAGGCCACCGGTAAAGCGCGGCAATCCGTCATACGGCGGTGTCTTGAAACGCGATTGGTAAGCCTTGATAAAATCCAGCGGGTTTTGATCGGCGTGCGATTCAATCACCGTCTCACCCTGGAGAACCTGCAGTTGCTGGTCACGCACCACAATACGGGTGGTGGCTGGCAAGCCGATAATCGAATAACGGCCAAAACGTTCACCGCCTTGTACGCTTTCGAGCAGGTAAGAATAAGGTTGATTGGCCAGTTTGAGATACAGCGACAAAGGTGTATCGAGGTCGGCAAAGGTTTCTAGCACCAGCGGAATACGGTTGTAGCCTTGCGCCGCCAGCGCGTCGAATTCGGTCTTGCTTAATGTGCTTAACATGATGCTTTTTTCCAGTTTGATTCGTTAAGTGCCGTGCACAAAGGTCACAGCAGAGGGGTGCAAATGGCGCGCACCTGCGCGTGGGGCAGGACTAGCCCCGCCACGAACGACGCCAGCTTAATACTGGCCAACTGGAAGAATGATGAGCACAAAACATCATGATATCTGGATAATTTTTTTGTTATCCCCGCTTAAGAGAGCGGGTAACTCGAGCAAATTCACCACGTCGGTGAGTTGCTGCACCGTGGCATCCACGGTGGCGATGTCAACCGCGCGGCCTTGATTATACCCATAAGGCACGGTCACCACAAAGCACCCTGCGGCATGTGCGGCCTGAATATCGGTCTCAGAGTCGCCCACCAGCATGGCTTGAGCGGGCAAAACGCCTAGCTTTTGGCAAATATGCAACAGTGGCAGCGGGTCTGGTTTCTTTTTAGGCAGCGTGTCGCCAGAGACGACCATTTCAAAAAATTCGGCCAATCCGGCATGTTGCAGCAAGGGGAGGGTGAATTTTTCGGGCTTATTGGTGACGCAGGCCAGGCGATAACCCAGCTTTTTTAATTGTTGCAACGCAGGCAATACACCATTGAAAACCTGGCTTTCTGCGGCATTCGCTTCATAAAACGTGTGGTAAAGCGGCTGTGCCTGGGCAAATTCTTCTGCGGTCGGCTCAGCATGCATGCTCCCGGTCAGGCAACGCTTGATCAGGTTTTGTACGCCTTCGCCAATGTAGGTGGCAATTTGGCTTTGCGGCAACATGGGTTTGCCCAAAGCCACCAGCATACGGTTGGCGGCTTCGGCAATCTGTGGCGCGGTGTCGAGCAGGGTGCCGTCCAGATCAAACATGACTACCCTGACTTGAAACCGCATGATACTTACCTTGACACCGTTTTGAGCTTAAACAGTGGCCAGCGCAGCGCGCAATTGACCAACAATCGTGTCGTAACGGTTAGGGTCGGTATCTTTACCGGCACCAAACACCGCACTGCCTGCTACAAAGGTATCAGCACCGGCTTTAGCGATTTCAGCGATGTTGTTTGCGTTTACGCCGCCATCCACCTCAAGCCAGATTTGACGGCCAGTTTTCTCGGTGTAAGCGTCAATGCGTGCACGCGCCTGTTTCAGTTTGTCCAAGGTGGCTGGAATGAATTTCTGGCCGCCAAAACCCGGGTTCACAGACATCAGCAAAATCATGTCGACTTTGTCCATCACGTAGTCCAGGTAGTGCAATGGGGTCGCTGGGTTGAATACCAGGCCAGATTTGCAACCGCTGTCACGGATCAGAGCCAGGCTACGGTCGATGTGGTCAGACGCTTCCGGGTGGAAAGTGATGATGTCTGCACCGGCTTTGGCAAAGTCAGGAATGATGCGGTCTACTGGTTTTACCATCAGGTGCACGTCAATCAACGCACCTGCGTTGTGTGACAACTCACGAATCGCGTCACACACCAAAGGGCCAATGGTCAGGTTAGGCACATAATGGTTATCCATCACGTCAAAGTGAACGATGTCGGTGCCAGATTTAATAACGTTTTCGATCTCTTGGCCTAACTTGGCAAAGTTGGCAGAAAGAATACTAGGGGCAATGCGGAAAGTTTTGTCCATGCGCTTGATGTTCCGTAAATGAATCTAATAAAAAGTTAGCAAAACCAATATTTTAACTTCATTTTATGTCAAATTGACAGGATTCTTGCTTGTCACGCTTGAATATAAGAAAATGTCGGCACTTTAGACATGGATTTCCGTCCAAACGCCCATGAACTGCTTGCAAGCGCCGATTTGTTTATCTTTTGATCCTGTCCCGCAGGTAAAATAGCGCCATGCAACTGTATGCCATTGGTGTCAACCACACCACCGCCCCTATTGCCATCCGCGAGAACGTTGCGTTTAACAACGAAACCTTGCCACAGGCGCTGGCGGACTTGGCACGCCACAACGTGGCCGAAGTCGCGATTCTGTCTACCTGCAACCGCACCGAAATTTATGTGCAATCTATCCGGCCAGAAATCGTCATCGACTGGCTGGCGAGCTATCACCGCCTTGAGGCCGATAAACTCCTGCCTTACACCTACACCTTGAGCAGCCACGAAGCGGTCAAACACGCCTTCCGTGTCGCCAGCGGCCTAGACAGCATGGTGCTGGGCGAGGCGCAGATTCTTGGGCAGTTCAAGCAGTCAGTGAAAATTGCGCAGGACACTGGCACATTGGGCACCCTGTTGCACAAATTGTTCCAGCGCACATTTGAAGTAGCCAAAGAGGTGCGCACCAATACCGATATTGGCGGCAGCTCCATTTCAATGGCCGCGGCGGCGGTCAAGCTGGCGCAGCGCATTTTTGGTGACTTGAGTACGCAACGCGTGCTGTTTATTGGCGCTGGCGAAATGATAGAGTTGTGTGCCGACCACTTTGCAGCGCAAAAACCTAAAAAAATCACGGTGGCCAACCGTACCCTGGAGCGGGGCGAACAACTGGCCGACAAAATCCGCGGCCAAGGCCTCAATGTGCAGGCCATTTTGCTCAACGACTTGCCCGAGCGCTTTCAAGAATTTGATATTGTTATCACCAGCACTGCCAGCCAATTGCCGATTGTCGGCCTGGGCATGGTAGAGCGCGCCATTAAAGCGCGCAAACACCGTCCGATGTTTATGGTCGACCTCGCCGTGCCGCGCGACATTGAGCCTGAAGTCTCGGCGCTGGATGATGTGTTTTTGTATACTGTAGATGACCTGGCACAAGTCGTGTCAGAAGGTTTGGGCAACCGCCAGGAGGCCGCCGTGAACGCCGAGTTGATTGTCAATTCGCGCGTTGAACATTTTATGCAGTGGCTCAAGCAACGTGAAGCCGTGCCTACGATTAAAGCATTGCGTGACCAAGTAGACGCCGTGCGCAAGGCTGAGCTGGAAAAAGCGCTCAAACTCCTGCAAAAAGGTGAACCGCCGGAAAAAGCCCTCGAAGCGCTGAGCAATGCGCTCACCAATAAATTTTTACACGGCCCCAGCCATGCGCTGAATAATAGCCACGGCGATGCTCATGCCCATATGGAGCATCTCGTAAAACAACTCTTTCAAATCAAAGAATAAGGTTCAAGGTGGGCACCTCGCTCAATCATTGAATATTAGGTAACGGATACTATGAAACCAAGCATGTTGCAAAAGCTCGCCAACCTGAGCGAGCGCCTTGAAGAGCTCAACCGCCTGCTCAGTAGCGAAGGCGTGACCGACAATATGGATAACTACCGTAAGATCATGCAGGAACATACGGAAATCACGCCGATTGTTGAGCAGTATCATATCTATGCACAAACCGAGTCCGACATCAAAGACGCCCACGCCATGCTCTCTGACCCGGAGATGAAAGAATTTGCGCAGGAAGAGATAGAGAGCGGCAAGAAGCGCTTGGAAGAAGTCGCGCTCACCTTGCAAAAACTGTTGCTGCCCAAAGACCCCAACGACGATAAAAACATCTTCCTCGAAATCCGCGCCGGTACCGGTGGTGACGAATCCGGCCTGTTTGCGGGTGATTTATTCCGCATGTACTCCCGCTTCGCTGACCGCCAGGGCTGGAAGGTAGAAGTGGTCTCCGCCAACGAAGGTGAAGTCGGCGGCTACAAAGAAATTATTGCCAAAATTATCGGCTACGGCGCCTACTCAAAACTCAAATTCGAATCCGGCGGCCACCGGGTGCAACGTGTCCCCGATACGGAGACGCAAGGCCGTATTCATACGTCAGCCTGTACCGTAGCGATTCTGCCAGAAGTCGAAGAGGTGGGTGATGTAGAAATCAACCCGGCCGATATCCGTATCGACACCTTCCGCGCCTCAGGTGCCGGTGGTCAGCACATCAACAAAACCGACTCTGCGGTACGGATTACCCACGCCCCCACCGGCATCGTGGTGGAATGTCAGGATGGCCGTAGCCAGCACGCCAACAAGGCGCAAGCCATGCAGGTGTTGGCAGCACGCATCAAAGCCAAACAAGTTGACGAGCAACAAAGCAAAATCGCCTCGGAGCGCCGCAACCTGATTGGCTCGGGTGACCGCTCTGAACGCATCCGCACCTACAATTATCCGCAAGGCCGCATTACAGACCACCGTATCAACCTGACGCTGTATAAAATTGAAGCGATCACAGAAGGCGACATGGACGAGTTGATCAATGCGCTGGCAACTGAGTATCAGGCAGATTTGCTGGCGAGCTTGGGTGAAGAAAATTAATGCGCTTATTACATGCCTTCTGCGCACTACTGTTTTTTATAAACTCAGCTTGTGCTGAAGAGTTTAGTATCGAGGAAGAAAATCTTACCGCTGTGCCAAAGGCTGTTGCTAACACTATTAGCGCGCAAAAAAAATTCGAATTTCCTGAATGTAGCTTCAAGGGTAAATTAGCGCATATTGCCGATAGTGACAAACCTTCAGACTATATTGTAACCACCGCACGAGCATGTGGCTGGGGAGCGGCAGCAGGTCCTATTTGGATTGTCGCAAAGATAAACGGTAGTTATAAAGTTGTACTACAAACAACTGCATACGCTACTGAAATCAGGAAAGATAAAGACCATGGCCTTCATCAATTAGTGACGACCAGTGGCACAGCAGGGCACGCTTCTTACACACGTTGGGCATTTACTGGTAAAAACTATAAACCACAAGAAAATTACGTATTCCTTCCAGATGATGAGAAGTTATGCAACGCGCACAAGGACATATGTCCTTTCTAAACGGAAAATTAGTGCACTGCTAGAAAATCAGGTTAATTGCTAGCTAAGCGTACGAGAGTATTGATGACCCCTTTCAAAATCCCTGTCGCGCCACGCAGCATTCAGAAAGACAGCCCAATCAAGTTTTTGCTGGATAGCGAGGCTATTGACTGCCTGGCCCACAATATCGGGCTGGTGCACAGCGGTTTTGATGCACAATCCTTTAAAGAATTGGCGCTCACCAACATTGCGCCATTGAGCTTTATGGACCGCTCGGCGCATATTGCTGCTGCGCTAAAAGCGACGTTACCCGCCAAATTTTCAGACGCCACCGAGATTTTGATCAACACACTGACCCCGCCTAATGTGCATACCGAACGGCTGGGGCTCAGTGTGTTTTTCTACCTACCGCATACCCGTTTTATTGCCGAGTATGGGCGTGATGCCCAACATAATGGCGGCGAAGATCCGTTTGAAGTGGCCATGCGTGCACAGTATGAATTGACGCGCCGCTTTACCGCAGAGTTTTCGATTCGGCCGTTTTTGATGCATGACTTTGAGCGCACCTTGAATCAACTCACGCTTTGGCTCAATGACCCGGACCCGCATGTGCGCCGCTTGTGCACAGAAGGTTGCCGTCCACGGTTGCCTTGGGGCGCACGCATTCCGCAACTGATTGCTGACCCGAGGCCGACGTTACCGATTCTGGAAGCGTTAAAAAATGACCCCAGCCTATATGTGCGCCGCAGTGTGGCAAATCATTTAGGCGATATTGCCAAAGATCATCCTGCACTTGCTTTCGAGCTATGTGAGCGCTGGCTCACCAATGCCGATAAAGAGCTCAAATGGGTGATCCGTCATGCGGTGCGCCATCCTGCAAAACAAGGCAACGCTACCGCCATGGCCTTGCGCAAAGCCGCCGGGGGCAAGTAATGACTCAGACCGTGCAACAATGCCTGCTTTCTGCGCGGCAACAACTTGCCCAATGTGTGCCCGCTGACGAAGCCAATATCGAAGCGCAATTGCTCTTGATGCATGTGCTGGAGGTTAACCGCGCCTGGCTGATTGCGCATGCCACTGATAGCCTGGCCGCTGAACCCGCCAACGCCTTTCAAGCGTTACTACATCGCAGGTTGCAAGGCGAGCCTGTGGCACATATCTTGGGTACGCGTGAATTTTTTGGCCTCACGCTTAAAGTCACAGCCGACACCTTAATCCCACGGCCGGATACCGAAACACTGGTCGAGGCAGCCTTGCAGAAAATCCATGGCGCCATGCGCATCCTGGATCTAGGCACAGGCACAGGGGCCATCGCACTCGCGATTACCAGGCATGCCCCGCAGTGCGAAATAATTGCCGTGGATGCTTCCGCCGCTGCGCTCGCGGTGGCACAACAAAATGCATCGTCATTGCAACTGCACAATGTGCAATGTTTACAAAGCAACTGGTTTACCGCGCTGGGTCCGGCAAGCTTTGACCTGATCGTGAGCAATCCGCCTTATATCGAAGCGGATGATCCGCATTTGCAGCAAGGCGATTTGCGTTTTGAGCCTTTATCCGCTTTGGCGTCTGGCACTGATGGCTTGCAGGACATCCGCCAGATTATTGCCCAGGCACCTGCGCATTTAAATGCAGGGGGGTGGCTGATGCTTGAACATGGTTATAACCAGGCAGAAGCAGTGCAGCAATTATTGAACGTAGCCGGCTTCAAAAACGTCCAATCCCTGAAAGACCTGGGAGATCACCTGCGGGTCACATTAGGCCAACTCCCCTGAAGTCAGCTCGCGTCTAGCCCAGTATGATTTTTGCTTGAGTCGTCTTCAAGCTCCCTTGAAAGAATCGTTATGAAAAACCTCCCACATATCAAAGCCGTCTTGTTTGATCTGGATGGCGTGCTATATATCGGCCAGCAACCCATTGCAGGCGCGATTGAGGCAGTGGCTAACATCCGCAAGGCAGGCATTGCCGTGCGTTTTGTCACCAACACCAGCACGCTTTCGTTGGCCTCATTACAAGAGAAACTCAATCATCTGGGATTCAATGTAGTGCCTGAGGAAATCATGAGTGCACCACAAGCGACCATTCAATACCTCAAAAAACAGCCTAACCCGGTGTGCAAATTGTTGCTGGCAGACGATGTAAAAGATTTTTCCGGGTTTGACCAGTCGGAAATGGGTGCCAATTATGTGGTGATCGGTGATATCGGTGACCGCTGGTCATATGAACTGCTCAATGAAGTCTTTCATTGCCTGGTGAATGGGGCACACCTGATCGCAATCCACAAAAACCGTTTCTGGCAAACCGACACCGGCTTGCAGATGGATATAGGCGCTTTTGTGACCGGGCTTGAATATGCCAGCAACACCAAGGCCATGTTGATGGGCAAACCTTCCCAACACTTTTTCAATATGGCGATTGATGCGCTGAGGCTCAAACCGCATGAGGTGGTCATGATAGGCGACGATATTGATGCCGATATTGGTGGCGCGCAAGATGCCGGACTGCATGGCATTTTGGTGAAAACAGGCAAATATCGCGAGACTTACACCCGCCTATCTGCGGTCGAGCCCGATGCAACGATACAGTCAGTGGCTGACCTGCCTGCATTGCTAGGTTGCTTATCTGTCCCAGCGCAATAAGCACTCACAACAGGGCTGTGCCTGTCTCGCCGTTTAGGCATGCCGCATAGTATAATCGCGGCATGTCTGAATCGAATTCTGTTGGTATCGTTAAAGCGCAGGTTGCGCACTTCACCCAGCCGCTCACTCTCAAAAGCGGCGCTGTGTTGCCACAATACCATCTTACTTATGAAACCTATGGTGAACTCAACGCGGCTAAAACCAATGCCGTGCTGATCTGTCACGCCTTGTCCGGCAACCACCACGTTGCAGGCCGCTATACGCCTGAAGATAAATATCCCGGCTGGTGGGATAACCTGATTGGCCCCGGCAAACCGCTGGATACCAACAAGTTTTTTGTCATTGGCCTTAACAACCTCGGCGGCTGTCACGGCAGTAGCGGCCCTTCCAGCGTAAACCCGCTGACTGACCGGCCTTACAGTGCCACATTCCCGGTCGTGACGGTAGAAGACTGGGTGGAATCCCAAGCGCGTTTACTGGACTACCTGGGCATTGAACAACTGGCGGCCGTGATTGGTGGCAGCCTGGGCGGCATGCAAGCACTGCAATGGAATATTGCGTACCCGGAACGCGTACGTCATGCCTTTGTGATTGCCTCAGCCCCCAACCTGACCGCTCAAAACATGGCCTTTAACGAAGTCGCGCGCCAGGCCATTATCACCGACCCTGAGTTTTTTGAAGGTGATTATTACAATCACGGCACGGTACCACGTAGAGGCCTGCGTATTGCGCGCATGCTGGGCCATATCACCTATTTGTCTGACGACGTGATGGGCGAAAAATTTGGCCGTAAGCTGCGTCATGGCGATGTGAAATATAGCTTTGATGTCGAGTTTGAAATGGAATCTTACTTGCGCTATCAGGGTGACAAGTTTGCCGGTGAGTTTGATGCCAACACTTATTTGCGCATGACACGTGCCCTGGATTATTTTGACCCGGCATTGGAATATGAAGGCGATTTAAGTATGGCGCTGAGCCGTGCGAAAGCCAAATTTGTCGTGATTTCATTCACCACCGACTGGCGCTTTTCCCCGGCCAGATCGCGTGAAATTGTGAAAGCATTGCTCGATAACGCCTTGCCGGTCAAATACGCTGAAGTGACTTCAGCCCATGGTCACGATGCATTTTTGATGCCTGACCCGTATTACCACGACATCATGCGTGCTTATCTGGAGCAAATCAAAGTATGATGAATGCAAATATTACAAATATACGCCCAGATTTTGCTTTAATTACAAACTGGATAGGTAATAAAGCCAAAGTATTGGATTTGGGTTGCGGTGATGGCACCTTGCTCACGCACTTGCACGAAACGCTGGAGATCACCGGTTACGGCATTGAAAAGGACGACAGCAACTGGCTGGCAGCCCTTAAAAATGGCGTTGATGTGATCCAGATGAACCTTGAAGAAGGCTTGTCCGGCTTTGAAGACCAGTCATTCGACACCGTGATTTTGTCGCAGACGTTGCAAGCCATGCACAACACCGAAAGCATTGTGCATGAAATGCTGCGCGTTGGCCGTGAAGTGATTGTGACCTTCCCTAATTTTGGTTACTGGCGTAACCGTATCCAGATTACCTTTGGCACCATGCCTGTGTCTAAAAGCCTGCCTTATCAATGGTACGACACGCCCAATGTGCACCTATGCACCATCAACGACTTTGACAAGTTCTGCGCGCAGCATCAGGTTGAGGTCATTGAACGCAAAGTGATTACAGACGGCCAGGATGTGCATGTATTGCCCAACCTGATGGGCAACCTGGCCATGTACCGCCTCAGAAAGCAGCCTACTTAACACGCCCCATCTCGTCTCGCCTGCACTGCCAGGCGAGAGCGCTGCTCTTCACGCTTAGCTAGCGCAAGCGCCAATTCAAAAGTACACGTCAAACCGCCTCAAGAGATTGACTTCATTGACTCATTCCATCATAATGAGAATGATTCTTATTTAATTAAGAATATATGGTAAGACGTTTGTGAGTAACGCGGCCAGTTAACAACGCTGGCACTTATTAAAGATGCCAGTCATTAATAATTACTCAAAGGAAGTTAGTCAAATGAAAGCCCAATATTTAAGCATCGCTATCGGTGCAAGCCTGTTTGCAATCACCGGTCTGGCGCAAGCAAATACCACTGCCGCCACATTTAGTGACATCAATCATTCAGCCTCTTTTGACGGCTGGAATGACCTCAAGCGTCCATTGACCAAAAATGACCTTCTGGCGGGCTATGG
>CAKZJM010000224.1 GCA_936943315.1 uncultured Methylophilus sp.
CCCGGCAGGCTCTGGTCTTTATAACGCTGGCGACACCACCACCAGCTACCTGACATTTACCGACAACTCAGTCATCACCAATCTGGATTCGATTGTGTTTCAAGTACAGTTGGGCGTGTATACCATCATGCCAACCGTCAGTCTAAGCTACAACGGCGGCACGCAGAACATGGCTGCATCTTTGTTATCAACCAACACTGATGCCACTTATCAAAGTTATACATGGGACTTGGCGGCCCTGACGATTCCGGTCACTTCTTACAGTGTCAACTTCAGCATTGGTGGTCATTCGCAAGCCTTGGCTTTCCAGGTGGACCAAGTGGCCTCAGTCTCTGCCGTGCCTGAAGCAGACAGCTATGCCATGATGCTGCTGGGCTTGGGCGTGATGGGCTTTGTGGCTCGCCGCCGCAACCAATAATCATTCGATCATAAAGCCATGAAAAAAAGCCCCGGCATTGACCGGGGCTTTTTTGTTGATGGATAGGGATTAACTCAAATTCAATGCTTTGAGGCGGCGGTAGAGTGTGTTCCGGCTCATGCCAAGTTGACGCGCTACCGCAGAGACGTTTCCTGCATGTTGTTGCATGGCCAGGCGGATAGCCTCATCGGATTGGGCTTTAAGGGTCAGTATTGGCGGTGGAGTGTCATTGCTCAAAGGCGTCACCGCCATTTCATCGAGAAAATCATGCGTCAGGTGCTGACGCTTAATCACGCCGCCATCCGCTAGTGCGATAGCCGTGCGCAATACATTGTGTAATTGCCGCACGTTGCCAGGCCATGGATGCGCCGCAAACAGAGTGCTCACCTCTTCACTCAGCGTGGCTTGCGGCGCCTGTTCAATTTGCAAAATCATCTGAATCAGGCGCGGCAGGTCCTGGCGCTGCCGCAAAGCGGGCAACTGCACGGTCAGGCCGTTAATACGGTAATAAAGATCACTGCGGAATTCACCAGCAGCGACTTTATCCTTGAGCTTCTGGTTGGTCGCACTCAACAACATGAAGTTGACCGGAATGGACTTGCTGGACCCCAACGGCGTCACACTGCGGTCTTGCAGCACGCGCAGCAATCTGGCTTGCAATGACAGCGGCATATCGCCAATTTCATCAAGGAACAGGGCACCCCCATCCGCTTGCTGAATCTTGCCTAGATTGCCTTTCCGTTTGGCACCAGTGTACGCACCTTCTTCATAGCCAAACAGCTCAGCCTCTATCAAACCTTCAGGCAAGGCCGCACAGTTCACAGCAATGAAGGGCTTGTCTTTGGGCGCGCTGGCATCGTGGATCGCCCGTGAAAACAACTCCTTGCCCGCGCCGGTTTCCCCCAGGATTAATACGGGAATATCTCGATTGAGAACCTGTTTGACCTGGCTGATTGCCAATTTTAATTGCGGATCACCGCTATCGAGCAATTCAAGGCTGGCGGCAGATTCGCGCGGCATGGCCTGCACTGGCTTGCTGGTGATCCCAGACACCTGCGCCGACGCCCTCGCAAACAGGCGCGCGCCATTGCGTAACCGTAATGGGAACAGCATCTCGGCAGACAAGCCACGCTGTTTGAACGCCGACCAGGACTCATCAAAAATCTCTTCAAACTGCACCCGGCGTGCCGACAAACTATCCTGGTCTAACGGCAGACCAAACTGGAACTGACCACTGCGGTTAATCG
>CAKZJM010000225.1 GCA_936943315.1 uncultured Methylophilus sp.
TAGTAATCAAAATATATTTCTAAAGCGTTGGCATTACACAAGAGCCAAAACGCAAATTTAAGTGATGATGTTTCAATAAACATCGTTTTTTTTCTATTTTCATTATATTTCCCTATAGTGTTCGTGTTCGACACCGTAGATTTTTGTATACAAGCCATCACACAATTTGTGCATTAGAAACAAATGATAACTTCTTGAGGAATGAGAGGGAACAAATTTCTTGGGGGGTGGGGAAGGTGTGTGAAATGGCGATTACTTGTAGGACAAGACCTTGGTTTCATACTTCTTGTGAAATGGCAATTACTTGTAAGACAAGACCTCGGTTTCATACATCTTGAAAGAGCGATCATTTGTAACATAAGACCTCGGTTTCATACATACTTCTCGACGACACAACTCAGAGAATGTGGATTTGAGGTCCTCTTGAAAGTCGGAGGGTGACTAACTAGTGGCAGTCGAATGCGGACGTTGTGTCGTGATGCCATGGTATTTACCATAGATTCTCAAAGCAGATGGACGGGCTGAGAATATGCTCGTCTAATGAATGGACACACACGAAGGTTAGGCATGATATGCAATCGTGTGGCCGGCCGGCCGGCCAAAGTTCCGAAACAAGCCACAAATATGTACTAGTAATATGTGTGTGTGTTTGTGATGATTGGTGATTGATGAAGAAAGTAACTTCAGTTTGCTCCCTACTTCAGACAAGAACAGTGCGCTCTTTTCCCACTTGCCTTGCATCTGCCCTTCGATGCCCATGGATTTCACAGTCTCCAGACCCACCAGGCTTTCGATCAAGGTGGCATTGCGCTGTGCACTGGCGCGGTACATGGTTTCGGACAAATCGTGCATCTTGGTCTGCACGCTCAAGGAGTAAATCAATACCACGGCGCCGCCAATCAGCGCGGGCAACACCATAAAAGGACTAATCCAGGCAATCACAACCAGGAAGATAATGCCGAAAGGCAAATCAATGAGCGTGACCACTGTGGCGGACGTAATGAAATCACGCACGCTTTCAAATGAACGTAAATTGGATGCGAATGAACCAACAGAGGTTGGCTTAGCCTCATAGCGAGTCCCAAGCACTTTCTCCATGATTTGCGAGCTGAGTTTCACATCAATGCGGGCACTGGCCCAATCAAGGAAATAGGTCCGCATCGAACGCAACAACAGGTCGCCCAACACAATCAGCCCAACCCCGATGCCGAGCACCCATAACGTCTCCACCGCTTTGTTTGGCACCACACGGTCATACACGTTCATGGTAAACAAAGGCATGGCGAGCGCGAAAATATTAATCAGCAAGGCCGCGACCATCACGTCGCGGTAAATGCCTTTATTCTCGGCTAGCGTGCCCCAAAACCAGTGCCTGACTTTGATTCTGCCTACTTCTGGCGTGCGCGCGTCAAATATAAAGTCTTGCCTGGTAATCAAGGCATAACCGCTGTATTCTGCCGCCAAATCTGCCAGGCTCATGGTCAACGGCTCTGGTGAAAGGTCTGGAAAAACCACCTGTGCAAAATGCTGGCTCTCATCCACCTTCAATAATTGGCAGGCACGATTATTATTCAGTAACAACGTGACGTCGGTTTGCGGTTGCAGCAAGGTAGGAATCGCCTGTTGTTTGACAGTCACCTCCAGCCGCAAACGCTGTGCCGAGCGCTTGAACAACTCGGGATTCAGCTTGCCATCTTCCAGTGGCAACCCGGAAGTTAAAGCATCGCGGGTAGTCGCCAGACGATTGTGGCGGCAGATATAAAGGAGACACTCAAGCAGAGTGTCTTTCTCGGTTTTATTAAAATATGGCGTCGTTTCCATGGCAGATGACTTATTATTATCCTTATCCGAGCAAAATCAGTGTCTGATTTACCGATGATTGATTGTACGAGTAGCCAGACTCAATCAAAACACCGAGTATATGGCATAACACCCCTGAATTACAAAAATTGACACTTTATAGCGCACTGAATTGCGCATCCTCTTGTACAAATGGTCCGGTGACCGCTTCAATACCAACTGCGTTGAGGCTATCCAGCTCTTGCTGGTCTTGTACACCTTCTGCAATCGGCACAATCCCCATGGTGCGTACCATCATGCACAACCCACGCATGAGTGACTGCTGTTGTGGCCGCAGATGAATATCACGGATCAGCGATGCATCAAATTTGATGTAATCCAGGCCGAGCTCATGCAAATCACCCAGCTGTGCCAATCTTGTCACCACATGCTCGACACCGATCAGGCAGCCCAGGGATTTCACCAGATGGACAAAATCCCTGAATCTAACAAAATCGCCAAACGCAGCTTCTTCTGTCACTTCAAAACTCAAGCGTGAAGGCTGGCTCACGGTCAACATCAAGGCTTGCAACTTATCTTTATATTCGTCACTGCGCATGGCCGCGGCAGAGACATTGACACTGAGGTTGGCATTATTCTTGGTTAGCATATCCACGGCATATTCCAGCGCCAAACCATCCAGCGTTTGAATCATGTCTAGCTGGCTGGCCCAATCAATAAAGGCACCAGCGGCCAGCCATTGATCGCCTTCATCAATCCGCAAGCGTAATGGACACTCATAATGGTAAAGCTGCTGTCCGCGCTGCATGACCGGGAAACAGGCCAGCTTGATCTGTTTGAGATCAATAGCGAGCATGAATTGCTCTTTCCATTGATTGAGATAATTTTTCCTGGAAGTCACAATACTGTTGGCATTCATGACGCGCATAGGAACCGGCGTCTGATCTCCGGCCAAATCCAGGATAAATTGCATGACGCGGTGGACGTCGCTGAAATCATCGCCTTTTTTGGTTTTGGTATGCGCCAGCACAAACTGGAACTGTAGTAACTGCTGTGCGGCATTCAATTTTTCCAATACCAGCTTGAGTTCGGTGGTCACCGCAAAATCATCCAGCGGCTGTCGGCTGAAAATCCCAAACACCCCGCCAGAAAGACGCCCGCAGACCACGTCTGGATAGTAGCCAATTTGTTGCTGAATGGCTTCACCCACTTTTTTGATCAGTTGGTTAGTGACGCTGTAGCCCAATTGCCTGTCGATTTCGGCCAGATTGCGCAATTGCACCAGGATGAGGACGCCTTCTACAAAGCCTTCGTTTTTGAGCGCGACAGAAGCGGTATTGGTGAAGTGCGACTGGTTCATAAGGCCTGTCACTTCATCGTAGTTGATTTGCTGATTAAAAATATTCAGCCGCTCTGATTCTGCCGTCACCATAGATTTGACGCGGTCAGATAGCGTATTCATGGTACGCACCAGTTTCTGGAATTCTTCAGTCGCCGGTTCGGCAATCGTAATATATTTGCGCTCGCCCAAGGCTTCAGCCTGTGCAATCACGTCGTCCAGTGGTTGCAGAATTTTCTTGAGCCAGAAGCCGGAAATGACATAACTCAGGAACGCGACGATTAAGGTCCACAGGACTGCGTGGCGGGAGGTTTCCCACAGTTGGTCATAGGCCAGTGACGGTTCGCTTTCGAGCACCAGGGTGCCGTATTGTTGCCAGCCGGATTGAATGTTGGCGACGCCTGGCTGGATATTGACGGAAAACAGCGACTGGAACCAGGCAGGGGCCACCGAGTGTGGATTACGGTTAACCCGCTCAATCATCATTTTATTCTCAGGCGACGTGATCGCAATCCGACGATAATTGCCCATATCAAACTGGGCGCTGATAATCAGCTCAACCGTCACGTTATCTTTCTGGATATTAGAAAGCGTGATCGCTAGGCCATTGGCGTTATCGTTATTTTTCTTTTGTAATTGCTCGGCCATGAAGCGGTGGTCGTCATACACACTTAAGAATAAGCACCCTGCCGCCACCATTAAAATAATGACCGAAATTGCGATTCGTATCTGTTTTACCAAAGACATTTGAAAGCCCTCTTACTTTCCTGGGGGTCACCCGGCAACAATCCGACGTTAACGCAGGCTTTTTGCATAAGCCTAGCATTAAGCCCCCATAATAACCACATCTCTATCAGGTTTTTATTCATTCCAAACCATCCTGTCGCATCCGCGTCAACACATCCCGCCATTTGGAAATATTGGTAGGAGACCCCGCCCGCATATTCGGGTTATTGGCCACGAACAATCCTTTATCATTAAAGCTAAAGACCGGCGCCAAATCGCCGCGCCTGGAAGCAGGCAGCAATTCAAAATTAAGGTTATCGAGCACCAGCGGGTCACTGGTTGGCGTCGCATAGTAGGTTAAAACCATATGCGGCCGGATAGCCCCGCTCGGCATGCGCGCACGCACATAGGTCAAGCGCAACTTGTCTTGCGAAACACCTAATTTTTTGAGCAGGGTATATTTGGCGATACTAAAATCCTCACAGTCGCCCGCGCCCTTGCCTAAAGTCTCCAGCGGACTGGCCCAGTAATCTTCGACGCCCCACAGGCTAAAGTCATCCACAAACAACACATGCTGGTTGGTGAAATCATTCACCATGCTGACTTTGGTCATCTCGCTGGCGCCTGAAATCTGGGCAAACAACTCGTTCAGGCGCATGACATTCTGATAAGCCTCTTCGCCGTAGCGCGCCCGGATTTTTTCCAGCATCGCCAGCACGTAGTCATCGGCCAGAATCGGCGTCCATAGCAAGCTCAGCGCCAGGCATATGCCTGTCAGCAGTCTTACCCAAGGTGAATGTACGTGGCGTCTCATGTGAAATGTATTCCCAGTGAGCGATTATGTCATGGCAAAATCAAGCACAATTTACCAAACAGAACGGTTTTAATCGACAAATTCTGTCAACTTTGCACTCACGGCCACACACTGTAAACGATATTCAGCAAAGACAAGCGGGTGCGGATTGGGTAAAATATCGGCTTTTGAATCAATAAGCTTTTTACTCATGACGTCTCTCACCACGCTGAATGCGCTGTCCCCGCTGGATGGTCGTTATCAATCCAAACTCGATCCTTTGCGCCCTTTCTTTAGTGAATATGCATTGATCAAATATCGCGCACTGGTAGAAGTCGCCTGGTTAAAAGCACTGAGTGCGGCACCTGAGCTCTCAGAAATTGCGCCTTTCAGCCCGGAAACCATCGCTGAACTGGATGCGGCCATTGCTGCCTTCAGTGAAGCGGACGCCACCCAGGTGAAAGCCATTGAAGCACGCACCAATCATGACGTGAAAGCGCTCGAATACTGGCTCAAGGAAAAGTTTGACGGCAACCCTGAAATCAAGAAAGCCAGCGAATTTATCCATTTTGCCTGTACTTCAGAAGATATCAATAACCTGTCGCATGCCTTGATGCTCAAGTCAGCACGCGATGCGGTGATGCTGCCAAACCTGCAATCGGTGGTGACCCGGCTGACTGAGCTGGCACAGGCCCTGGCCGATCAGCCTATGCTCTCCCGCACCCACGGCCAAACGGCCAGCCCCACCACCATGGGTAAAGAGCTGGCAAACGTGGTTTACCGCCTGCAACGCCAGTTTAAGCAATTACAAACCAACGAAGTGCTGGGCAAGATCAACGGCGCAGTCGGTAACTTTAACGCGCATTTGTCTGCCTACCCTGACTTTGACTGGGAGAGTTTTGCCAAACGTTTTGTCGAGTCGCTGGGCCTCACTTACAACCCGATGACCATACAGATTGAGCCACATGACTACATGGCTGAGATGTATGACACCCTGGCACGCATCAACACCATTCTCATCGACCTTAACCGGGATGTCTGGGGCTATATTTCTGTCGGCTACTTCAAGCAGAAAGTCAAAGCGGGCGAAATCGGCTCCTCCACCATGCCGCACAAGGTTAACCCGATTGACTTTGAAAACTCCGAGGGTAACCTGGGCCTGGCCAATGCTGTCTTGCGCCACCTGGCTGAAAAGTTGCCGATTTCTCGCTGGCAGCGCGACCTCACCGACTCCACCGTATTACGCAATATGGGTGTTGCGTTTGGTTACACCTTGCTTGGTTATGACTCCTGCCTGCGTGGTTTGAATAAACTCGAAATCAATCCACAGCGCCTGCTGGAAGACCTGGACAACAGCTGGGAAGTGCTTGCCGAGCCTATCCAAACCGTGATGCGCCGCTATGGCATTGAAAATCCTTATGAGCAGTTGAAGGAATTAACACGTGGCAAGGGTGGCATCAACAAGCAATCACTGCACGCCTTTATTGAAACCCTGCAAATCCCGGCCGAAGCCAAGCAGGCATTATTGGCAATGACCCCTGCAACTTATACCGGCAAGGCCAGTCAACTGGTTAAACATATTTAAACTGATGTCCAGTTGACCAGTGATTTTGTCTTCTTTTTTCCATTTCCGGGTGTAGAGCAAGTCGCAAGAAACATTTTTTGCCGCTTGCTCCGCGCCACGACGACACGTTGGCTCTTACTTTCCCTCTTTCTGGCATGCTTTTCCGTCCTCGGCCAGGCGCAAGAGAGTGCCTGGTTTGAGGTCAAGCCAGGTGGCACTTACCAAACCAGGTTTTTGCTCTCCACGGACATTCCGTCCGATCAGCAATCATCCCTGCGTGAGCTATTACAAAAACACCTGAGCATCCATGAAGCGATGCAAAATCCGCGCATGAACGAAAGTGAATGGCGGCGTTTGATACAGAAAACCCCGCAAGAAATTGCCGACCTGCTGGCGACAGAAGGTTATTTCAAAACCAAAACAACAGTTTATCAACCGGCTGCCCAAGTCGCAGAATTTCGCCTGACCCTTCCCCCGCAAGCGAAAGTGGCCACGGTAGACGTGGCGATCACAGGTGAAATTCAGCAAGCGCAGTATCAAAACACACTGGAATCCGCACAGAAAAGCTGGCCGCTGCCTGTGAACAGCGTGTTCACGCAGGCTGCATGGAGCTCAGCAAAAAAAGAGCTGCTTGCAAGCTTGCTACGTGCAGAATTCCCCAATGCAAAAATCACCCGTTCGCAAGCGCTGGTCAATCCGCAAACGCAGGCAGTCTTTATTCAGCTGGCGGTAGACTCCGGCCCGGCCGTGCGTTTTGGCCAGGTGAGGATTCATGGATTACAGCATTACCCTGAATCGCTGATCCGCCCGCTGAATACACTCAAGGCTGGCGCACCTTACCGGCAGGCGGACTTGCTCACCTTGCAAAACAGCTTTATGAGTACCGGCAAATTCCGCTCTGTTGACGTGTCAGCAAAAACAGACGCGCTGAATGCCGACCATACGGCGGATATTGATGTGACGGTTAACGAACTGGAACAAAATACAGTGCGTATCGGGGTAGGCGCCAGCACCAATACTGGTGCACGCATCGTATTTAACTACACCGACCGCAACCTGTTTGAACGTGGCCTGCTATGGGACAGCAGCCTGCGGCTGGAGCAACGTTTGCAAGCTGCCACCTCCAATATTACTTTCTTAACCGATGATAAAGGCTACCGCGACAGCATACAAAACAGCGTCACCCGCACAGACCTTGAAGGGCAAGTCACCACCGCCTTACAAAATGGCGTACGCCGTTATTGGGGCCAACCTAATATTTTCGAGCAATATGTCGGTGCCAACCTGCTGTATGAATTTCTCACGGTGGATGGCGAATCTTCGCAGTTTAACAAAGCGGCCACGCTGGCGTATGGCCTGAATATCCGCCGGCTCGACCATGTTTTGGCCCCAACCAAAGGCTGGATATTAAATACCCAGTTTCAACTGGCGCCCCTGGACAAATTGTCTGATGGCCGTTTTCTGCAATCGCAAGCCAGGCTACAGGCGTTTTATCCCCTCACGCAATCCACACAATGGCTGGGGCGTATTGAAGTAGGCACCGTCACCGGCGCACGCAGTGTCCCCGCTACTTACCTGTTTCGTGCGGGGGGCGACCAGTCCGTACGCGGCTATGCTTTCCAGTCGCTGGGGGTGAAAGAGGCTGACGCCATTGTAGGCGGGCGCGTTTTGCTCACGGGCAGTACAGAAGTCGTGCAATGGCTGACATCCTCGTGGGGCGCCGCGCTGTTTGTCGACTTCGGTAATGCCGCTAACAGCTGGAAAGACTATGAACCGGTGCTGGGATATGGTTTGGGCGCGCGCTGGCGCAGCCCGATTGGCCTGGTGGGTGTGGATATTGCACACGGCCAGGAAACCGGGGAATACCGTTTGCATTTTAACCTGGGAGTGAATTTCTGATGCTGCGCATGCCTGGGCTCAAATACCTATGCCGACTCGCCCTGACAAGTGTGCTTTGCCTGTCGCTGGTCATCACGCCACACATGGTGTGGGCGGCCAATGTGCTATTGGTGACCAGCCTCAAAGAATTTGAAACCGACCTCGGCAACGCAATCCTTAAAGTGGATGGCATAGATTCGCACATGCAGTTGGGAGTGACGCCTAAAGGCGAGTTGACGGTCACGCAGTTTGCCGCCAGGCAAGTCACCTTACGGTTTAAGCCAGCGGCAGAAGTCCCTTCTTCTGCATCTAACCCCAGCAAGAAGGCATTGCCGCAGCATATCCATATCCCCCTGCCTTTTCATTTACTGTCGGGGCAGATTGAACGCCTGACTATTATTCAGGGTGAAGAAACTACACAAATCACCCACATTCAGTTTGACCTGGATGCAGAACCGACAGGCATGCAATTCCGTATTGGCAATGCGGACAGCCCGTGGGGCAAGATCAGCACGCATTTCCAAATGCAGAACCAAGCCCCCTTCCCCTTAAACGGCTGGATAAAGGTACAACAAGCGCAAGGCTCCATGCCTTATGATTTACGCGCCGACCTCACCGGTGATTTAACGCGGCTGAATTTGACGGCTAACCATCATTACCAGCCTGACGCCCGGCCATTCGCCATTGTTCCCGCCAGCCAGCAAACGAAACCGAATGATGGGTTGCAACAGGACATGGTCCAGCTCAGCGCCTCGATTGGCCTGGATGAATTCCGCACCAGTCATTTCCAGTTTCATCTCCAGCAATTGCAGGCCAAGCATCTCCATCCGCAACTGGCTGGCCAAATGGACTTAAACATCGTCGCTGACGGCAGCCTGACTGAGCAAGGCCAGATCACGGTCAAGCTAGATGCGGGCAATAGCCGGCTGCAAACGCAACCGTTGATCATCCGCGGCCAGGCCGCATTGCAGGGCGGTCAGCTCAGGCAACTCCATCTGCTGGCACAACTGGATAAAAACACACTCAAGCTGAACACCACCCCATCCAGTCAGCCAAGTGAAACCCGCCTGGCCTGGCAAGCAGACCTGCACGACTTGACGCAACTCATGCCAGGCTTTGCCGGGCAAATGAAAGGCACTGGCGACATCGTGCAATCGAATGAGGGCTTTACGGCGCGCTATCAACTCTCCGGCCAGCAGCTACAACTGCCGCAGGCATTGAGCCTGGCAAAAGTTGAAGCGCAAGGGCAGGCATCCAGCCAAGCGCAATCTTCTATTGAAAATCACGTCACACTCAAAGGAGTCTCCCAACAGGATGCGCAAGGCATAGACAGCCCGCCGATTGATGCCGAAGTCACCCTGAGCGGCACCCTGGGGCAACACCAACTGACGCTAAACATACGCGATGCTGACCCCACCTTGCATAGAAACCTGCTGCTGGCATTGAACGGCAGTTGGCAGAATACTCTGTGGCAAGGCCAGCTAACACAATTGCAAGATGCCGATGCCAAGGTGTTCCAACTGGTCAAGCCAGCCGCCATGCGCTGGCAAAACAATGCAGGTTTTCAGTTGCAAGATCTCGACCT
>CAKZJM010000226.1 GCA_936943315.1 uncultured Methylophilus sp.
TGGCCACACTGCACAAGCTCACCAACAAGATTGAACGTCTCAAGGAATTACCGGTAGTTAACGCGGAAAATCTGGCGTTGATGGAAAAGATTCAACAGGATTACCGTATCTTCAATGACGAATTAACTCACTTACTCATCCTGAGCCCTGAAGACCGGTCTGACGCAAGTTTAACCTCTATTTTCACGCCGGTTTTTCAAGCCGGAAAACACACCATCGCCAGCATGGATGCGGCATTGGCAGCCGATCTCCAGCAAACAGAAGACGAGTTTAGTTCACTGCAATACATGGAGCTTTCGAATATCGGGATCTATCTGTTAAGCATGCTGGTTTTACCGGGGTTGCTCTATGTGGCCGGTAAAAAAACTTATAAAAACATCCTGGCCGTGTTGGGGTCTGAGCCCAAAGAATTCATAGGCATGATTAATGACTTGCTCGAAGGCAACCAACTGCCAAACCATCAGGTGCCGGAGAGCAGCCTGATGTTTAAACTTCAGCAATCTTTGCTGTATGACAAAGAAACTGGCGTGCTCAACAAGCTGGGCTTTTTGCAACAATATCCGCAGTTTTTTGCGCCTGATCAGCAAGTGGTGGCAACCTTGATTAAGGTGCAATCGCTGGAAGAATTATCAGAATTTATCGGTAGTGCGAATACCAGTGCGTTGTTAAAAGAATTTTTGGACAGGCTGCAAGAAAAAGTGGTCTCCAACAGCCTGATTGCACGCGTGTCTTATTCGAGCTTTCTTTGGGTGAGAAAAGAGTGTGGCGATGACCAGCAATTGCTGGCCGATATCGAGGCCCTGTTTGCGCGTTTGCAAGCGCCCTATTTACTGGGTATCCGTAAAATCAAGATCAAAACCTTTGCCGGCATTATGAAGCTGCCGCAAGACACCGAAAACTTCAAACTCATGATTCCCTATACCACGCTGGCAGCCACCAAGGCGGAAGATGCCTTAAAGCGGTATATGTTTTTTACGCCAGGCTTTTTACAGGAATCGCTGGATGATATTGAAATAGAAACCGCGCTTTCACACGCACTCGAAAACAAGGAGCTTGAGGTTTACCTGCAACCGCAAATGGATATCCGCGGCAATGTCATCGCAGGCGCAGAAGCGCTGTTGAGATGGAAGCACCCAGTCAAAGGTTTTATTCCGCCAGACAGATTTATCCCCGTGGCCGAGCGCAATGGTCAAATCCTCGAGATCGGCGACTGGGTGTTAAACCAGGGTATTGGCTATGCGGTTGAAATTAACCGGTCCCGGCAAGATACCATCCCGATTTCGATCAATTTATCCTCTCATCAAATTCAGGCGCCCGGTTTTTTTGAGTATCTTCAACAGCGTATGGATCACTGGCATTGCAAGCCAGCGTGGATCAAGCTGGAGATTACCGAATCTGTGCTGCTCGAAAAAAGTGACGAGGTGTTGAGAACCCTGTTGCAAATTGCCGCCCTGGGGATCACGATTTCGCTGGATGACTTTGGCACCGGCTATTCATCCCTAAGCTACCTCACCAAATACCCGATTAGCCAGATCAAAATTGACCGCGCGTTTATGAACGACATTCCCTTGCACCTGGATAATACCGAGCTGGTGAAAGCGATTATCAAGCTGGCCGAGATTCTGCATTTTGAGGTGGTGGCCGAAGGCATAGAGTCACTAGAGCAATTAAACTTTTTAAACACCACCTCATGCAACCTGGTACAAGGCTACTACTTTTACAAGCCCATGCCCTATGACCACTTCAAGGCACACCTCATCGCCAAGAAGGTGTCGTGTTGACAGCGATTGATTCTGCTTTCATGCAGCCTTTGGCTAAGGTGCACGCGTGTATATTGCGTGCTTGGTCACTTGCTACAGACCCATCACCTCGCGGCGGCCCTTAGAAAACCGATCGCGCCTGCTATTTTCAACACCGCTTATCTAATGCGGAGCCTGCGCTGCTTCAGCCGATTGAAGCACCACCCATATACGTCTGTGCGGCATAGGCATAAGCCCCTGGCTGATGGCTGCTGCGGCGTGCGGACCTGGTAGCAGGCCGGATAAAGGCATCGACCGCCGCCGCCAGACGCACAGGCTCATCGTATGGCAGCCCATGTCCAACATCATGAATGAGTTGATATTGCAAGTCTGGATTAAGGGCATGTAACTCACGCGCAGTCTCGGGCGAAACGATGCCCTCACTGCCCAGCACCAACAGTGTGGGCACATAAATATTTCTAATGAGCTCATCAAACTCCGGGTTAGGCGGAATCAGCACATCAAACGCCTTGACGCTGGTTTGTAACCTGGCTTGCACAATATGCTCAAGCAACTCGGAGGAGCGGAATCGGTGTTTGGCTTTGGCCTCTTTAAACAACGCTTCCTTGGTAGATTGAAGCATCTGGCGATGTTCCTGCACAATACCGCTTTCATAAACCGCATTCTGCCATTCCGGGCTGATAAAGGTGGGGTCAGCCAGGATAATGCCGCTAATGGCAAATCCAAGTCGACTGGCAACCATGGCAGCCGTCATCCCCCCCATAGAATGCCCGAGCAGATAGGGATTTTTAATATCCAGCGTTCTGATCAGCTCAATCACATCATTGGCATGGTCATGATAGGTATAACCGTGCCATGGCTTAGTTGACCGGCCATGTCCTCGCGCATCGGGCATGATGATGTCGTAGTGCTGCTCAAGTTCGCGGGCCATTTGAGACCAGCAGGCGCCGCTGCCCGTCAACCCATGCAGTGCGATCAGGGTAGGCTTTTCGCCGCCTGTTCTTAAATAATGGATATTGATGCCATTTGCCCGACACACGCCATCGGTCCAGTTTGCTGAAATAATGTTTTTGCGAGTCATGGTTAGAACTTTCTGAAAGAACCCGTCACTACACCCCAGATGGCAAATTGCATCTGGCCTTCAATGAGGATGGGGGAATATTTTCCTGAGGAGTTGGCTGGTAATAACTTGGGATGACCATCTTTTTGCTTAGCCAGGATTTTGACGGTGAACTCACCATCTATCATCGCCAGCACGATATCGCCCACTGCCGGGACTTTGTCTTTTTCTACAATGGCTTTGTCGCCCGGCATGAGGCCGACTTCAATCATGGATTCGCCTTGTATCGTGACAAAAAAAGTCTTGTCCGCTTTATTGATCAGGTATTCATTCGGATCCATCCGCGAATCGACATCACCGTCTGCCGGAGAGGGCAAACCAGCCGGGACCTTGGACTGATAGAGCGGCAAGCTGATGCTGGCGAGCGCCTCTGGCAACTGGGCAAACTCGTCAATGCTGTCGAGGTTCTCTTTAATCTGGCTTAAACGCTGCTTTTTGGCATATGCCTCAAGAAAGCTGGTAATCACCGGCTTTTGGCTAGTAGGCACACGGATGACACTGGTGTCTTCCTTATACAAACCCGTGCCAACTTTCCGGCCAGACCCGGTTCTTTTTCCGCCATGTTTTTTGTCTTCGTCACTCATGAAATTATTGTAACAACAATCAAGTAATTTTGTAACAATAATCAAAAAATATTTTTCTAGTGCGTCCTGACAAAGAGCAAGTCCTGCTCAGTCTCGCTGATGGCACACCCTCTCTGCAATAAAAATAGCATCTTCCTTGTCACTGAGGAGATGCTTATCCTGCCGTCATTGCTTCTCACCAGCGAGCCGCGGTGCATGAGAGCGTCTTAGTTTTCCAGCCAGAGTGAGCTCTAATAAAAAAATGTGACCGCAACATTTGCCGAACGGCCCATGCCAGGCACATTCATGCCATAGAAAGCGGCTGCGCCAGTCGTCATGGAATTGCCTTCGGCAACATATGCCCCCCCCAATGGCAACAAATAAAACTTGTTGAACACGTTTTCGACCGAGAAGTCCAGCCGCGCGTGTTGCCATTCGTAGCTGCTGCGCAGATTGTAAATACTGTATCCCGGCGTGACCATTTCGTTACGTACTTCGGACACCCTTTCTTTTTCGGCTACACTCTGTATTTCAAAGCGGTTTGTCCATTTGCCCCACTGGTGCTGCAAAGCTGCTTTGGCATTGATCGGCATCATGTGATATAGATGACCACCTGTCGTCTCATTGTTACCACGTACATAACTGATCACACCAGACGCTGAGAAGCTACCGACAGCAGGAAGGCTGCCGATCTGATAACTGCCGGATAGATCGACGCCATAAAGCAGCGCATCCACATTCTGGTATTGCAGCAATACATAGCAGTTAGTTGCGGTCACATTTGTGCCGTTACACCCGCTCCCAGCAGAGCTCCCCGGATTGTTTCTGTTTTGCAGGCGTTTGGCATCAATGAAATTATTTACATACGTTGCATATGCGGTTGTTTTAACAAACCACTTTTCATGGTTTGCATCGTGCCAGTCCGCACTAAGGCTCAATTTATAGGCAACTTCTGGCTTTAAATCAGGATTCCCGACATAGCCATTACCATCTCCAACAAAATTATTCATGAGCGCAGCCATGGTGTTGGCAGACCATGCATACAGCTCATACAAATTGGGGGAACGCGTTTTTCTGGCAAACCCAAGCTCGTAATTTTGAAGGTTGTCCGGTGTGTATTTCGCCAAAGCGGTCAAATCATAATGCAGATTGGTTTGATTACGGTCACCACTGTTAAAACGCGTGGCTCCAAATCCGTACCCATCAGAATCATAGGAGGCGTTGTATCCCTGAACGGTCCCCGTTGAAGACTTGACTCTATCCGTGCGTATCCCCACCAAGGTCACCCATTCTTTATCCCAAACGGCCTCCCACTCACCATAAACACCCAAACGATCCCTTCTACCATTGCGGATATTATGGAAGGTGTTTGGCCCCATGCTTAAGCCGGTAATCGGCAGCCACCAGTCATCCAACCGATAATTCTGAAACTCGGTACCAGCTCTCAACGTATCGCGACTGTTTAAAATGACATTCGCTTTTAAACTACCGCCGTCTGTTTCTGCATCACTCAACATGGGCATAAACATGCCTATATAACGGCTTCTCAGCATATCCATGGAGTGATGTGTATCCTGGTGAAAATAGCGTGTTTCAAGTTCACCCCAATCAAAGGATCCCAGATAATGAAGATTCAATGTTCTGTTGACATTCGCAGGCTTATGGGTGAGCAACCGGGAGCCGTTATCGGGGTCAAACTCACTCGATACCATATCCATGCGCTGGTTGGGAAAACCCTCCCAGTCTATACTTTGCTCACCCCATTTAACCTCGAGCAGATGTGCATCATTGAGGTTCCAGGCCAGGTCAAGCTCGCGGTTGCGTGAACGACGAAAGCCCGAGCTTGCCACTTCTTTATCATCTACGCGATCTTCAATGCGCGTGGCTTTAACAATCTGTTTTTTAAAGTTTCCCGCTGCCCGGTAATTGTTAGCATCGGCATAAGAATCCGTGTAGGCTAGGCTGAGTTGTCGCGTTGCAGCGCCTACTGCCAGATTGCCGCCCCTGGCCGCGCCATTACTCCTGTAAAACGTGCCTAACTGCCCAAAACTCACATAGGCCTGATTGTCATTGGCAAACCGTGGGCGCGCAGAGTCAACTTGTATGGTGCTACCGATACTATCACCGCCAGCACTCACCGGCGCAACACTGGTGTACACGTGAACACTACGCACTTGTGCCGGATTGATAAATGACAAGGCCGGGTTCATGTGGTTAGGACAGGCACTCATTAAATCCATGCCATCTACTTGTGTACGATTGCGGTCATCAGCAAAGCCATGTATGGTTGGCAGGCTGGAAATACCGCCAGCACTATAGGTGTTGACCCCTGGAATATCCTCCAGTAATTTGGCCGTATCACTAGTATTCACGGCGCGGCGTTGGACAGTTTTCGCATTCACGGCCGCGCCTTTGAACTGGCTATCACTCTGGGCTTGATCAGGGTCTACCACGACGTCATCCAGCTCAAGCGTTTCAGGTTTTACTTCATTCGCAGTTGCGCTGATGGCAATGGAACTGAGTAATAAAGCAACCGCAGGGAATAATTTCATAGCTCTACCATAAAAATGGCAAATGCATCCGCATTTGCCATTGACTTCAACCAATGATAATTACACCTGTACGCGACGGCGATGTGCAATCAAACCCGTCACGGCTAAACCCAAACTCAACATAGCGTAGGTGTCTGCCTCTGGCACAGGTACAGTCACAGCCGCTGTAATCACTTGGCTGACAGGAAAGCCACTCATGGTCCCAACGACGCCATAGCCAGCTTCAGAAGTGCCGGTCATGCACACGGCGCCCATCATGCCGCCAGGCGCACAATCGGCATAAGCCAGTTTGGCGATTTGGGCTTGCGTCAATGCGGTTAATGGATTGTCCGGCACAAAAATCAAGGCATAAGCATTGCCAGGATTGTTTGCCGGGCGTGGATAGCCATAATAGATACCGCCAACATCCACACCAGCCTGTGGACTCCAACCATCGCCGCCTAGACCGGTCCAAAATGTGTTTGTGTTGCTGTTTTTGAATGTGGCAGCAAAAGTACCTCCCAATGCCGAGTCATACCATGACACCAGCTGATAATTCAGGTCCAGCCAGGTCATATTGGAAGCATTGGTGCCAGTCATAGACTCACTCAATTTACCCGCTAGGCTGGTAATGGTTTTAGTCACAGAGTCATAGCTGAATGAACCCTCAAAAATAGAGTTTTTGGGCTGGGTATCAGGCTCAAACCAAGTGGTGGTCACGTTGTAGGTCGCGACCGCTGCAAATGCAGGGGATGCGGCAAGCGTCATGACTGCGACTGCAAGGGTTTTCTTTAAAAAATTCATGTTCTCTTCTCCTCAAGCCACGGGACGTTTAACAGTCCCGCGTGATTAAAAATATTAGGTCGTTTTTTTGCTGCGGCGCGTCTGCCAACCGATCAGGGACAAACCAGCGAACATCAATGCGATATTCTCTGGCTCAGGCACGGCAGAGACATTCAGCAATGCGCTATAGCTAAATGGGCCAGCCACGATATTGGTGTTATTGCCACCAATCATGATGGTGTAGTCTCCGGCACCTAGCAAAAAGCGGCCAGTCACAATGTCGGTGGTGGTGGTAGCAGAGCCTTGATAAACAAAACTGCTGAGCACGCTGTCATCACCGGCAGCATCGCCATCTCCCCCCATTTTCCAATCGCCCAGTGCGTTCCAGACACCATCGGTGTCCGCAGAGGTTTTACCTGCCCCCAGGTTGGCTTGCGCCCAGCCATCACGCCAGACGGTAGAAGCTGCCGAGCTGTCATAATCAGCACTGGTCTGTGTGCCCGGCCAGACACCGCCTGTGCGCACAGCCCCCAGGCCAGCATAAATGGAGAATGCAGGCAGTAAATCCGCTGAAACGGCATCCACGGTGAAATCTACCCACGCTGCGTTCTGCAAGGTAAAACGGAATGCACGTGCCCCATGACTGTCGCCCAAATTACCGCTGGCGGCATCCGCCCAGGCAAAGTTGTTTGTGGCAGTGGTGGCAATGCTGTTACTGGCATCAGCCAGGCCTGAGAATGTGCCAAAGTCACGGCCGGTATAGCTTAAATGCGCCCAGGCGCTTTGGGTTAAACCGAGCAATGCCAGGGCTAATAGTGTTTTTTTCATGTTGAACTTATCCTCAAATTTTTATCGTTGTTGTTAGCGATTTTTCTTTAGGAACTAAAGTAGATATCGCCAGTATTAGTCTTGATTCGACTTCCAACTGATCAGGGCACTGAGTTCACAACCAAAGTAAACACAAAGTTTCGCGATGTGATCAGTACATGTGTTGTAATTAGGATTTGTAGAGATGCGATGCAAAGTTGTACGGCTGATGCCGGTAGCCTCAGCAATTTCTTTTATGGTGATGTGACGATTCCACTCCACCTGCTTGGCAAAAATCATGGCCTCTAGATTGATAAAAATCACGTCATCACTCCATCAGCGCCTTACAAAGACGCAGCTTCAAATCCCTCCAGTCTCAGTGGAGCGTTAAATCGAAACGAGAGTGAAAGGCGGCGCTCGGGGACTGTTCGCAGTGAGATGAACACAGGCAAAAAATAGCGCTTGATAATGCCTGCATGTGTTATTTGCTTGGGGCTGTTGAAAAAGTGAGGCGGTGGAATCTGCTGCGGGGATAAAAATGTCATCCAAGGCCATGTAGCAAAATGGACAATGGTTCAAGTGATGAGAGAGTGAAACAGGCTTTTGTGAGGGCTGGTAGTCAATCAGGGTTGATCGTTGCTTGCCTTGCGTGGTAATGACTGTAATTAACAACTGACCAGATTGCCTGGAGCAGATTTCTTGGGCAAAACTTTTGCTATGTTGCGCAGGAAACGCAAGGGTGAGCGTGGGCAGAAGACTCACCATCAGCATCGCCGCTACGGCGAGCTTAGCAACGACTTTTGTGAGTGCCTTTGTAAACATCCTCGCATATTAATAATGTATTTACGATTTATCTATATGGCCTCACTCGTCTATTCAGGCGACCGCTCTTGCCACATTTCGCCATGGTTTCTTTAAAGATACAGATTGTTCCGAAATTGGATAATGGAGTTCCTTTAAAATTAAATAAGTAAAACGCATGAAACTTAAGGCACAGAAGCGCAAAAAATGAAAGCGGACTGATTTTCATATCTTTACATTTTTTGAGGGCTTGATATTGCTCCGCCGTTTTGATTCCTAGCAACGAGACGCCTATGAAGTTGAAGATATCGCGTAGATCAATCGGTGAACCAATGCTGAAAACGCCAAGCACATCTCCCGGATGCTTAACCCCGGCCCAAATGGCTGTGCCTAGCGACGACACAGACACTTGGAGATTTGTTCATCTAAGCAGTGACTACAAGCAAATCATTAATCGTTGATGAAAATTCGGTTCTGCAAAGCCACCTACACCCCAGCCCAGCCAGCAAAATTGCGATTGCATGACTGTTGATAAGGGTAGAAACACTCCTTGACCAGCCCGGCTGGTCAAGGGTTCAGGCTTATAACTGCACCACCGGGAAGTCAATGTCGGTGGCGGCGATATGGTTGGTATAGTTGGTCAGCGTGTTGAGGGCAACATGGGCAACGATTTCCACAATCAGGTCGTCTGTCACACCCGCGGCGCGCGCTTCGGCAATTTCGGCATCTGACACGACTCCGCGTTGATGCACGATTTTCACAGCCAGCTTGGCGATGGCATCATTGAGTGGATCTGCTGATAAGCCGTTTCTCGCATCCTTAATCGCATCGGCACTTAAACCCGCGCCTTTACCCAGCAAAGTGTGCGCTGAGACGCAATATTGGCAAGCATTGGCTTGACCAATGGCGAGCGCCAGGGTCTCACGCTGTTTTGCAGTTAACTGGCCATGTGTGAGCGCCTCAGAAAAAGCCAGATACGCATTTAATACCGCAGGCGATTGCGCAAAGGTAGCGAACAGATTAGGCACTGTGCCCAGTTTGGCTTTGACTGCGTCCAGCGTACTTGCCAGTTGACCAGTGGTTGCATTGCGGTTGATAGGTTGAATACGTGCCATGATGAATCTCCTTTAAGTGAATGTGTGATGCGCTTTGTGCGCTGGAGACATCATGCGATACTACGCAATATTGATGGTATCGACTATTTAACCAAAAGTATCATTATGGATCATTTAGCTCCTTTACTCAGGCAAATCACCCTGTCTGCACAATCCTTTTTTAGTGGTGAGTTATGTCAGTTGGTCTCTTTTGACCAGACGGCGGGGCATGTGCATATCTTAAAGTCAGGCAAAATCTCCATGACTGTACATAATGGCCCGCCTGCGGTGATTGATCAGCCCAGTGTGATCTT
>CAKZJM010000227.1 GCA_936943315.1 uncultured Methylophilus sp.
TTATTCTTTGGGCAAACAAAGAAAAGTAACTCGCCGAGGGGCGAAAGAGAGCATGGCATATTACAACTTTCTATCCGCGTAGGCACAAATCCCCACCCTACGGCTTACCTACAGACGAAACAAAATGCCAAATCAACCCGCCAGCCCCACGATAAAGAACAATCCTTCATTACAGTCCTAGGCCAATTGATTCCCCAATGCAAGGCGCACTCACTTCTGCATAAGCCCGCACTTATACAAGCCGAGAGCATGCCCTACGCCCTGCACTGAAATGATAAAAATAGGTGGAGAATACTTCAGAAACAAAAGAATGCCCTTTTCAAGTGGACAGCCATCAGCAAGACGACACCGCTCCCACCAAAAGCGACCTAAAGATCCAGGCTCACGAAGAAAACAATCCGCTAAACTCACACGCACATCATGCGATAATAAGCGCATGCAATCTGAATCCAATCTCCTTCAGGGTCTCAACGATAAACAACTGCAAGCGGTCACCCTGCCGCATGTTTCCGCACTCATTCTGGCAGGCGCTGGCAGCGGCAAAACGCGTGTGTTAACAACGCGGATTGCCTGGCTGATCCAAACCGGGCAAACCTCACCCATGGGTTTGATGGCAGTGACCTTTACCAACAAGGCGGCCAAAGAGATGCTGACGCGTTTGACCAGCATGCTGCCGATTAATACGCGTGGCATGTGGGCGGGCACTTTCCATGGTTTGTGTAACCGCATGTTACGGGCCCACTACCGCGAGGCCGGCCTCCCCAACACGTTCCAGATTCTGGATACCGCTGACCAGTTGTCGGCCATCAAACGGGTCATGAAAGCCATGAACGTAGATGATGAAAAATATCCACCCAAGCAGGTGATGGGCTATATCAACAGCTGCAAGGAAGAAGGACTGCGGGCTGATGCCGTGGATGCTTACGATGGGCATAGCCAGAAATTGCGTGAAATTTATGCCGCCTATGACCAGCAATGCAACCGCGAAGGGGTGGCCGATTTTGCCGAACTGTTGCTACGCTGCTATGAACTGCTGGAACGTGAACCGCATATCCGCGCCCATTACCAGCAGCGCTTTCAATATATCCTGGTCGATGAGTTTCAGGACACCAACCGCCTGCAATCCTCGATCCTGCTCGCCATGAAGCCCGAGGGCCGGGGCCTGACCGTGGTCGGCGACGATGCCCAGTCGATCTATTCCTTTCGCGCCGCTACCGTTCGCAACATCCTCGATTTCCCCGGGGCGTTTACCCCGGCAGCCGAGATCGTCACGCTCGA
>CAKZJM010000228.1 GCA_936943315.1 uncultured Methylophilus sp.
CCGCCCAGCCAGCATCACTACTGGTGGCGCGCTCTCTGATATTGCGCCCACGTTGCTGTCACTGATGGGCCTCCCGCAACCGGCAGAGATGACTGGCAACAGCCTGATTACCCTCCATGCAGCAGCCTAGCCTGGCCAGGTCGGTGCATGTCTGAATCTGCTGTTCACGCCCTCTCCCGCTTGTTTAGACGGTTAGGCGCAGGCGTATGGCTGGCATTCTGCGCAAGCATGTTGCCGCCCGCAGTCCAGGCGGCAACGAATGACAATGCAGAAGCCGCCAAAGGCGACCTGCAACAGGTCAAGGAAAAAATCCAGCAACTGGCCAATGCGCTCAAAGCCTCACGCGTCGCCAAGCAAGATGCACATGAAGCGCTCAAAGCCTCAGAAACCGCCATTAGCGCCTCGCGTAAAAAACTGCGTGAGATTCAGGATGCGCAGCAGGAAAACCGCGGCAAACTGCAAGACCTGCAAAAGCAGATGAGCTTATTGCAGCGCCAGGTCAATCAACAGCGCAACGCGTTAAACACACAGCTTAACCAGCAATACCGCCATGGCAACAACAGCCCATTACAAATGCTGTTACAACAGCAGGACCCCGCCAACACCACGCGTAACCTCAAATATTTAGGTTACGTCACGGCGGCGCATCAACAACAAATACAATCGCTGCAAGACAACCAGGAAGCCATAGACCGCGTGCGTGCGGCCACCACTGAGCAATTGCACGAAACCGAGCGCCTGGCCAGCCAATACAGTGAAACCACGCAAAAGCTGGAAAGCGAAAAATCCCGCCGCAGCGAAGCACTGAATGAGCTGTCCAAGCAGATTGAAACGCAAGAACAGCAGATGGTGCGACTGAAAAAAGACGAAGAAGCGCTATCGCAATTGTTCCAGCGCTTGCTGGCCGAGGCTAAAAAACGTGAACAGGAAGCTTTGGCCAAAGCCAAACGTGAAAAAGAAGCGGCAGCAAAACGTGCGGCTGAACTGGCACGCAAGAAAAAATCTGCCGGGCGCACCTTTGAGCGTTCACCGCAAACCAATGTAGAGGAAAGCGACAATAGCTCGTCCAGCAGTACGGTGATCGCCAAAAACGAGACCCTGCCGGAATACAACGCCATCAAAGAGAATTTTGCCCAATTGCGTGGGCGTTTACGCCTGCCCGTGCGGGGCGATGTGATTAACCGTTTTGGCACAGCCCGTGCCGACACCGGCGTCAGCTGGAAAGGCATTTTCATCCGTGCCAAAGAAGGCAGTGAAGTGAAATCCGTGGCAGGCGGCCAAGTGGTATTTGCTGACTGGATGCGCGGATTCGGCAATCTGATTGTGATTGACCACGGCAATGGCTACATGAGCTTATATGGCAACAACGAAGCCTTGTATAAAGCGTCCGGGCAAAACGTCAAATCCGGCGACACCATTGCAGCAGTCGGCAACAGTGGCGGCAATGCAGAGAATGGCGTTTATTACGAACTCAGGCGCAACAGCATCCCGTTTGACCCGCTGCAATGGAGTACGGTGCGCTAACCCCACGCGCATTTTTTAGCAGCGCTCACCCAACAAAACAGCCTTTAATATTGCCCGTCTTGCACGGCCGGATCTGGCGGAATGACAGGCACCGGCATATTACGCCTGGCTTCGGCATAAATCTTATCCAGCTCTTCTTGCGACATGGTGATGCCTGGCACACGTTCATTAGCCTTGGGCTCATAACCGCCCGTGGCCGCCTGGGTGGGTGAGGCTGGCGGCAAGGTTAACTCGGTAGTGCTATTCGCTGTATCGCGACTACAGGCAGAAAGATAAACACTACAGAGGCAAAAAAAGAAGACTTCAGACCAACACTTCATACACACAACTTTAAAAGATTACTCACCCATCACATGCATCAGCACCCGCCTGCGTGCTGGCAGGTGACGGTGCTCAAACAGGAAAATGCCCTGCCATTGCCCCAGTGCCACGCGGCCTTGCAATACAGGAATAGACAGGCTGGTTTGCGTCAATGCGGTCCGCACATGCGCTGGCATATCGTCCGGCCCTTCAACGGTGTGAATGAATAAATCATCGCCATCGGGCACCAGGCGGTTGAAAAATGCTTCCATATCGACCAGCACATCACGGTCGTAATTTTCGTTAATCAGCAGGCTGGCAGACGTATGCTGGATATACAAAGTGAGCAAGCCGCTCTGGATACCAGACTGTTGCACCCATTGCAGCACTTGCGGCGTGATGTCGTACAGACGCCGCCCCTGGGCATTGATGGAAAGTGTTTCGTGGAGTTGACGCATGCCGAATTCCGGGGATCAAAAAGCTAAAGCCACATTATACCGGAGCCAACCTGCGATACGCAGCCGGATTACCAGTAGCGCCAGCCACCGCCCCAATAGGGCCGGTAACCCCATGGGCCGCCATAAAAACCGGGGCCATAAAACCAGGGATCCATACTGCGTAACCGCGCGGCATCGCGTTCACGCTTAAGCTTGGTCTCAGATTCAACCCGGGCTTTTTCGCGTTTGTTAATTTCGTCAGCAATCGCGTTTTGCTCGGCCAGCGCATTGGCTTGCTGCATGTAATCAAGTACGCCTTTGGAAATGCCTTTTTGATGCCAGGTCAGCACTTCGGAAGGCGTCAGGGCATACCGCGATTGTGACTGTTTGATGGCCTCTATGATTTCAGCGTCCGTCTTACCTTGTTTGCTCATGGTCACAATATCGGCCAGGCTCAAGGTCGATTGCGCAGGTGGCACCAGCGCCGCCAGTTGCTCCGGCGAAATGCGATCAATTTCCACAGGTTGTGGAGGCTGGGTGGCACAACCGGCCAGCACAGCTAACAGGCTAATCACAGGAATAAAACGCAAATAAATTGAGTGATGCATAGGGCTTCCATTCTACACCCGATAAAGCAAAGGGTCATACGCATACGACCCTTTGCTCTGGTTCAAGGTTCAGTGACTTTAGCGAATCAACGACCTGAGCGCCTCTGTCACATCAATACGCTTCAGCCTTTGCGAAACTGCATTTTCCCGCCCTGAAAATCAACACGAATCGTGTCTTTGGCAGCAAACTGCCCCGCCAGGATTTCTCGCGCCAGCGGGTTTTCAATTTCACTCTGGATCGCCCGTTTGAGTGGACGTGCACCATACACCGGATCAAACCCTGCATTGGCAATTTCGGCCAACGCCGCTTCACTGATATCCAGATGCATATCCATCGCCGCCAGCCGCTTGGCAAGCAATTGCAACTGGATATTGGCAATCGATTTCACGTGCGCTTCACCCAGTGAATGGAACACTACCACTTCATCAATCCGGTTGATAAACTCAGGGCGGAAATGGGTTTTTACTTCACCCATCACGGCCAGTTTTACCACCTGGTAATCCTGGTCAGTCATGCTCTGTATCATCTGGCTGCCCAGGTTAGACGTCATGATAATCACGGTATTTTTAAAGTCTACCGTGCGGCCCTGGCCATCGGTCAGGCGGCCATCATCCAGCACCTGCAACAACACGTTAAATACGTCAGGGTGTGCTTTTTCCACCTCATCCAGCAAGACCACGGAATATGGTTTGCGCCGTACCGCTTCGGTCAGGGTGCCGCCTTCTTCATAGCCCACATAGCCTGGAGGTGCACCGATCAGGCGGGAGACGGAGTGTTTCTCCATAAACTCGCTCATATCAATGCGCACCAGATGCTCTTCGCTATCAAACAGGAAGCTGGCCAGCGCTTTACACAACTCGGTTTTACCCACCCCGGTTGGCCCAAGGAAGAGGAAACTACCGTAGGGGCGGTTAGGGTCACTCAAGCCGCTACGCGAACGGCGGATGGCATCAGACACCAGGCGCACGGCCTCATCCTGCCCAACCACGCGGTCGTGCAAGCGGCTTTCCATATTGAGCAGCTTTTCACGCTCGCCCGTCATCATCTTGCTGACAGGAATCCCCGTGGCACGGCTCACCACTTCGGCAATTTCATCGGCACCAACTTCAGTCCGCAGCATTTTATGTTTCACTGCGCCGTTGGCTTCGGCTGAAGAAGCATACTTCAATTGCGCTTCGAGCTGTGGCAATTTGCCATATTGCAGCTCAGAGACTTTTTGCCAATCACCTTTGCGTTTGGCGGCTTCCATATCCAGCTTGATTTTTTCAATCGCTTCTTTGACACCCGCCGAACCTTGCACAGCCGCTTTTTCGGCCTTCCACACCTCTTCGAGGTCTGCATACTCTTTCTCGAGCTTGGCGATTTCCTCTTCAATCAGGCCAAAGCGTTTTTGGCTGGCTTCGTCCTTCTCGCGGCGTACGGCTTCACGCTCAATTTTGAGCTGAATCAGGCGGCGATCCAGCTTGTCCATCACCTCAGGCTTGGAGTCTATTTCCATCTTGATGCGTGACGCCGCCTCGTCAATCAGGTCGATGGCTTTATCCGGCAAAAAGCGGTCAGTGATATAGCGGTTGGAAAGCTCAGCCGCCGCCACAATGGCCGGATCAGTAATCTCCACGCCATGGTGCAGTTCGTATTTCTCTTGCAAACCACGCAAAATGGCAATGGTCGCCTCTACGCTAGGCTCATCCACCAGCACCTTCTGGAAACGGCGTTCCAAAGCCGCATCTTTCTCAATGTATTTACGGTATTCATCGAGTGTGGTGGCGCCCACACAGTGCAACTCACCCCTTGCCAGCGCAGGTTTGAGCATGTTACCGGCATCCATGGCGCCTTCTGACTTACCGGCACCAACCATGGTGTGAATCTCATCAATAAAGACAATGGTCTGGCCTTCGTCCTGCGACAGTTCTTTCAGCACGGCTTTTAAGCGTTCTTCAAATTCCCCACGGTACTTGGCACCGGCCAGCAAGGCCGCCATATCCAGGCTCAATACTTTTTTGTTTTTGAGCGAATCCGGCACTTCACCATTCACAATCCGCTGGGCGAGGCCTTCGACGATGGCGGTTTTCCCTACGCCTGGCTCACCAATCAGCACCGGGTTATTCTTGGTGCGCCGTTGTAATACCTGGATCGCACGGCGGATTTCGTCATCACGGCCAATGACCGGATCCAGTTTGCCTGCACGCGCACGCTCGGTCAGGTCCAGCGTATATTTTTTCAAGGCCTCGCGCTGGCCTTCGGCCTCCTGGCTATTCACAGAGTCGTTACCGCGTACCGCTTTAATCGCCTGCTCTAAGGCAGACTTGCTGACGCCATGCTGTTTGAGCAATTTGCCGGCATGGCCTTTGTCGTCCGCCAGAGCCAGCAAAAACATTTCGCTGGCGATATAGCTATCGCCGCTCTTTTGCGCGAGTTTATCGGTGACATTCAACAAGTTATTGAGGTCGCGTGAAATACTGACATCGCCACTGTTTTCGCTGACCTTGGGCAAGTCATCAATCGCCTGTTGCAAACTGGTTTTAAGCGCACTGACTTGGGCGCCTGCGCGGGACAATAAAGCCGCCACGCCACTGTCGTCCTGGTTCAACATGGCGAGCAGCAAGTGGGGAGCTTCTATGGTGGGATGATCGGCGCCCACAGCCATACTTTGCGCATCGGCCAGCGCCTGTTGAAACTTGGTTGTGAGTTTATCAAAACGCATGTCAAACCCTTTCATGATTCAAATCATGCCGCATGCTTGCGGCTGGATAACCCTATAATGCGGCGGGTTTTTGCGTTTTCAATAGATATAGATCAAATTTGTAGGAGTTTGTCGGCACCTGAAGGTACGGTAAAGCAGGGCTTATTGCGTAAACGGAATCACCTGCAACCCTTTGTCTGCGGTGTTGACTGCGAGTATGGCCTTGCCCTGAAGGTTTAACCATTGCGGATAATCAAGCTTGCTGCTGCTATGCAACATGGTCACAGCGGCTCCCCAGGTACGGCCCCCATCCAGCGAGGCCATGGCGACGATGTCATAGCCTGTGCTGTCACGTTCTTGCCAGGCCACCCAAACTTTATCTTCCACACTGAGCAGGGCAGGATGGCCGGCATTTTTCTTCGCATCCCCAATGCGTCGCGGGGGTGAAGTCACCCAGGCATGGCCGTCCATGCGGGCAATGCGCAATCCCGGCTTTTCGCCAGCGCCGTCAAAATAAGCCAGGTGATAACCAAACCCCTCACCCACGGCCAGCGCCGCCCCATGATGCGGGCAGCCATCGAGTTTCCAGTGGCCATAGCTGGCGCGGACCAGGACAGGTTTGCTGGCAGGGCTGATTTCAGCCATGGCATGGTCGCGTTCGCCGCCATCAAACACATGGCGCCACAATACCGCCACCGTGCCATCTGGCTTGCTGGTCATGGCAATGCGGCAGCATTCGCAGCTACTGTCTGCCAGTTTTTGCTCAGTGCTGAAGCTTTTGCCGTGATCGTTAGACACGGCATAATAAATGGCCGCGCCCTCGTAAGGCTTACCGGCTGCTTTGGCGGCCAGCGCATCGCGTTTATCGATCCAGGCCACGGTAATATTGCCATTGGCAGCGGCTTCCAGGACATCAAAGCGGTGCGTGATTTCTTCGCGGTGCTGATGCACGATATAGGGCGCTTCAAAACTTTTGCCGCCATCGACAGAGCGCGCAAACCAGATAAACCCGGCATAAGACTTCTTGAGCGATTCCGTCCAGGTGACATACACCTGGCCTTCCGCCCCCAGCGCAATGTGGGGGCGCGCTTCGGCATCGGCGGCAATCTGCATGGGGGTTGGATTGGCAGCGACCTCTTTGCCAAAGTGCTGGCCTGCATCGTCACTGGCAGACACCCACACCTGCCCATGTTTCACTTGCGCTAACCACACACGCCCGGCCTGGTCGGCGGCAACACTTACTGCCAGCGGTTGCGAAGCATGTTCGGCATGGCCATCATGTGCCTGGGCAGCAGATACCAGGCATAACACACTGGCCACCAGCCATTGAGACAGCAGCAATTTCACTCCTCGCTCCTTATCAAAAACACTCATTACTTTACGTGTGTTATCACAGCTTGATCTGGCTAAAGTTTGGTATCGTGAGCGCCGTTAACCCACATATCCGGGCCAACATCAAATACACCGCACCGAAGCAGATTTAACTATGTCATTACCAACCGTTTTTGATCATCATAGCACAGCATGGTTGCAGCCATTGGCGGCTGCCATGCCTGAGATGCCTATGCTGGCGCTCAATCGCAGGGCTCAATACCTGTCGATCAATGCGGCTGCGCAGGCGCTGTTGGGAAATGATAGCGAAGCATTTCCCCAGGAAATCCGCACCGCCTTTTTGCAAGCAATCCGCGACAAGCAAACCGAGCTGCAACTGAGTTTCAGCCTGCGCAATTTGAAGCGCCACTTCAAATGCCGCTTGCTTTATCCGCACGCTGGCCGCGGGGCGATTGGCCTGATGCTGGAAGAAGAAAAAACCACCCTGGCAGATCAATTGCAGCACATGCAATCCATCGTGCACTCGTTGATTGAGATGAGTCCCGACCTGATTTGCATCAAGGACCATGAAAACCGCTGGATGATGGCCAACCAGCAGATGCTCAATACCTTTCAGATTGACGGGTTTGACTATGAGTTTTTAAACAACCTGCAAATTGCAGATACCCTGCATCCGGTGTTCCGTAACAGCTTCGAGCACCATGAAAAATCTGACCAGCAAGTGTGGCAGACCCGCCAGGCTTACCGCAATGAAGAGCTGGTGCATTTACCCCAGGGCGGCTACAAAACCCTGGAGGTTAACAAGATTGCCTATCACGACCAGAAAGACGAGCCTAGCCACCTGATTACGGTGGCACGTGATGTCAGTGAGCAAAAGTTTATTGAGGGCCAGCTACAAAACCGCAGCGCGGTGCTCGACACCCTGATTTCGTGTGACTGGATGCTGCACTCGGCAGAGCGCTGGCAAAGCGTGGCAGAAAACGTGCTGCAACAGTGCTGCCTGTCTTTCCGTTTCAGCCGCGCGGTATTGCTGCAACACGAAACCATTACCACCCGCAAAAAAACCGAGGTGCGTTCCAAGGTCGTGTTCCAGTGGGCCCTCAACGGCTTTCACCACACTTATCAGCATTGGGAAAAAATTTCATTCCTGTCACCCGAGTTACAGCGCTGGTACGCCCTGCTTTCTAAAGGCCAACCAGTGATGTGTGATGCGCTGACGCTGCCCGAAGCGGAACGTGCGTTGCTCAAGTCTCACGACACCGTCAACCTGGTGATTGTGCCGCTTATGATAGACGATGAGTGGTGGGGCTCTATGGTGATTGAGCGTTGTTTTGACGCCGACAACACCAGCTCACAAGAGCTGGGTTCACTGATGGCGATTGGCCGCACACTGAGCGTGGCGATTGACCGTGAACGCACCGGCAAGCACCTCAAGCTGGCCAAGATTGCTTTTGACAGCACCACAGAAGGCATCATGATCGTCAATCCGGCCGGGGAGCTGGTCGGCATCAACCAGGGCTATACCTTGATTACCGGGTTTGAAGAGTCAGAGGTGCTGGGTACAAAACCGCAAATTTTCAAGCAACGTCCGCGCGGCCTGTTTGGCGCCCTCAAGCGTGACGGCAAATGGTCAGGCGAGATTGAGAACGTCCGTAAAAATGGGGACAGCTACACCGAGTGGATGACCATTACCGCTGTGCGTAATCACGCCAACGTGATTACTAACTATGTCGGCGTGTTTGCAGACATCTCTGAGATGAAGCGCTCGCAAATCCAGCTCAACTCACTGGTGAACCACGACCCGTTGACCGGATTGCCAAACCGCAGGCTGATCAACCATCTGTTTACGCATGCACTCCAGCGTGCCCACCGCAATGATCATCAAGCGGCCGTGCTGTTTATTGACCTGGACCGCTTTAAAAACATTAACGATAGCCTGGGCCATTATTCTGGCGACCAGTTGCTGTTAGGCGTCAGCGAGCGGCTGCGCGCCTCATTACGCGAGTCTGACATTGTGGGCAGACTGGGTGGGGACGAGTTTATCGTGCTGCTGGAAAACCTGCATGGCAAGGCAGATGCTGCACAAAAAGCGCATGACATTCTCGATGCCATCCGGCGCGAATTCATGATTGACCATCATGAAATTTTTGTCGGCGCCAGCATCGGCATCTCCATGTATCCGCACGATGGGCAGGATGTGGAAAGCCTGATCAAAGCGGCCGACCTCGCAATGTATGAAGTAAAAAACAATGGCAAAAACCATGTGTCGTTTTACGATGCAGCCTTGAGCCGCGATGCGGTTGAACACTTCCAGCTTGAAACCGAGTTGCGCCAGGCGCTGACCAAAAACCAGCTCAAGATGTTCTACCAGGCCCAGATAGACCTGAAAACCGGCATGATTATTGGCGCTGAAGCGCTGATCCGCTGGCTACATCCGACCCAGGGCATGATTTCACCGGCCAAGTTTATTCCGCTGGCTGAAGAAACCGGCCTGATCTTGAGCATAGGCGAATGGGCGCTGACGCAAGCCGTGCGCCAGGCACATACCTGGCACAAACAACATCCTGAGTTCCAGAAAATTGCCATTAATGTCTCCGGCGTGCAGATCATGAAAAGCAAATTTGCCGATACCGTGTATGGCATCCTCATGGACAGTGAATGTGACCCGTCCATCATAGAGCTGGAGATCACAGAAAGCACACTGATGCAGCATACCCAGCATGTGGTAGATACCTTCAACCAGCTGAAACTGCTGGGGGTGAGCATTGCCATTGACGACTTTGGCACCGGCTATTCTTCGTTGTCACACCTGAAACGCTTACCGCTGGACCAGATCAAGATCGACCGCAGCTTTGTCAAAGACTTGCCTGACGACAAAGACGATGCGGCGATCACCAGCGCCATCTACGCCATGGCGACGCAATTGGGATTCAGCGTCGTTGCCGAAGGTGTCGAAACCGAAGAACAGGAAAAGTTTTTACAGAAACTGGGCTGCCAGACCGCGCAAGGCTTCCTGTATGCCTATCCCGTCAATGCAGATGATTTTCTGCAGTTATTAGTCTTAAATAATCAAAGAAAAATAAAACGCCATGCCTAATCACGCCTCCGACACCTATTACATAGACATAGACCAGCTTCAGGTCGGTCTCTACATCCACCTCGACCTGGGCTGGATGGATCATCCATTTTCGGTCAGCAACTTTAAGATCACGGATGAAGCGCAAATTGAGACTTTGAAATCCTTAGGCTTGAAGCAACTGCGTTATGATCCGCGACGCAGTTCGAGCACGCCATTGAGGAGCGCCGCCTACCAGAATGTGGTTGAGTTTCCGCTCAAAAAAGCGCTGGGCGCTAAACTGGAAGTCATAGACGATGTGCCGGAGTTGAGTCCCGCACAGAAAAAACAGCTGGCGCTGAGGCAAGCCATTGCCGACAGTGAACACAAGTTCATGAAGACCAGCTCTGAAGTGAAAACCATCCAGAAACTCTCGACCGAGCGCCCGGAACAGGCGTATGGCCTGGCGGCAAAACTGGTTGAAGACCTGGTAAACAGCACGCTCACAGAAGGCGAGGTTGCGATTCACGCCATGAATGGTCACCGCGTGGGCGACCAGCATTTTCAGCATGAGCTTAACACCCTGGTGGTGTCTTTGCTGCTGGCTAAAAACCTCGATATTACCGACGATGATGCGGTGGTGCTTGGCATGGCAGCCATTTTGCATGACATCGGCAAACGTCAGATCAGCGATAAAATCCTGCTCAAAAAAGACCCGCTCAGCGTCCGCGAAACGGCGATTTACCAGACCCATGTCCTGCTTGGCCTGAATATGCTGCGGGATGTGGCAGTGCCTAGAAGGATACTAACTCTGATTTCGCAGCATCATGAGTTTGCCGATGGTAGCGGCTACCCTAAAGGCCTGAATTGTGATCAGATCGACCCGTTATCGCATATCCTGATCATTGCCAACATGTACGATAACCTGTGCAACCCATCCAACCCGGCATTCACCAAAACCCCTTATGAAGCCTTAAGCATGATGTTTGCACAACAAAGGCACCAGTTTGACCAGTCTATTTTGCGCCGCTTTATCAAGTGCCTGGGCATTTACCCGCCCGGCAGCGTGGTGCGTCTGTCAGACCAGAAACTGGCCACCGTGCTCTCGACCAACCCGCAACAACCTTTGCGGCCGTTTATACAGATGTTGAGCGATGACCGCGAAGAAGAAGGCGAGATTATTGACCTGAGGGAAGCCCTGGATATCAATATCATCCAATGCCTGAAACCAGAGCAATTGCCCAATGCGCTGCAAAGAATCTTGCGTTTAAAACAGCGTACCAGCTATTTCCTGGACAAGATTTACGCAGCCTCTTAATGAGGCTGCTGCCGTATGCCCTCCCTTAATCTTGGCGGGCTACCCACGCTTCTTCGCAAACAGATAGGCGCCCAGCAGTCCGGTCAGGCTCACCGCCAGCGCGGCCAGGATAGCCAGCACGTCACGCACATCCTTGCTGACTGACTGCACACTCCACTTGTGCAGATAAGCAAACACAAAACCTTCCAGGCCATCGGTATCATTGATGCTAGCAGCCAGCGTGCCTGTAGCAGGTTCTACATATAGCCTTGTATGGTCAGCCTGGCTAGTTTGCACTTTCAGCACAGGCAAGCGTTTAAAAACAAACCCATACTCATTGGCAAATGCCGTCACCCAGCCTACAGAAACAATCCCAGGCAATGTTTTTCCAGCGATCACATTGACCCACTCGCCAGCATAGGTTTCAGGGGTCAATGCAGTCACGAGCTGGTGGCGCGTCATCCATAACATGGGTGCCGGGGGCGCGGCTGACGGGTCACCATGATGATGCATGGCAGCCACTTGTGCCGAAGGCACTCCATCCATCCCAGTAGTCACAGGAATGATTTGCCAGAACAGCGCTTCCCCACGGCCATAAATATCCAGCTTGAGTATTTTTCCTGTAGCCAATTGCGACCAGGCTTGCAGACTCAAAGCAGAGCCATCAGCCACGAATGCTGTGGCCTGTAAAGGCCTGCGCTGCTGGATGTCTGACATCCACAAATGAAACAACCCGGAACTCGCCAATAACAGAATGACCAGTGAAACCCATCCCCCAAACTCGCGATGCCACCATTGCACGCCCCAGCGCTTCAAGCGATAAGGTGCCGTTTTGCGTTGCTTGATGTAAAGGGTGATCCCGGTGACTGCCGATGCAAGAATCAAAATCAACACCGTGGTCGCCACGGCCAGTTGCAGTCTGGAACAAGCTTGCAGGAACGACCAGTTATGACCCCATTGAAATACCTTGGTCAAAAATGCCCGCCTGTCATCGACCAAGGTCGCTAAGCGCGATTGCTCGGTATCAATATAAGCACGCAAGCCATCCTCGCTGGCATAAGCCACCCGCCAAACGGGTAGCAAGCGGTTGACCGGATGGTAATCCGGTGCAAAGTCGGTCACAGCCTCGACTGCGCGCACCGACGATGCATCACGCCCGGTGTAATAATTGGCTAGGCTGATCGCCGCGGCCCGCTCGGCGTCTGTACGCTCTTGACCATTCACCACTGAAAAATACCTGACCGCATCGGACAACGCGACCCGGTAGTATGCTTCACCATCCAGATGCACCAGACTGATATGCCGAAACTGCGTGATCGCCTGTTGCTGCAGCAATGCTGGCAGAGACACTGCCTGGCTTAAATCGACTGGCGCCAATGGCGGCATAAACTGTTTAGGTGCTGGTTGTAAACGACTCATGATGGGATGCGACGCTCCAGACAAGCCCCACAACACCATACCGACACAGGCAATCACGCCTATCCATTGATGCCAAAATAACCAGCGATTTTTAAGCGAGGATGACTTAATGACCATGAGCGTCTCCATGCATATCATGGGCTATCGACGACACCGGCTGACCCTTGCTAAATTTCACTACTCCTTTAAAACTGTCTATCCGCTGACGCTGATCCTCGGCCAGACCCTGTTCTTGCTTTTGCAGCCGTGCCACCAGTGTCTGCGCATCGGCTGCAGCCATCCCGGCCGCCTCCAAATGGCTGGATACGGTCAACTCCGCGCCACCACAAAGCAAAGTATGCCAATGCTGATGGGCTGGATGATATTTTAATAATGCGCGCCCGCCTTTATCGCCTTGAATCCAGTCAGCAATCGCCATGCCCTGGTGTATGACAATCACTGGCAGCGTTAATGGCTGATTTGGTTTATCCCAGGTTTCATGCATTTCGGTTGCCACCGATTGTTCGTCTGCTGCTGAGTGAGCATGCGCTGTAGCAATGTTTAGCAGCATTAAAAACAGGCTAAATTTCAACATCCATTTCATTCAAATACTCCATCGTCCGGGGTGCCATGCACCCCGGTCTATCGCTAATAGGTCCAGGTCACACCCAGGTAAGCTGTGCGGCCATCGCCTGGCAGGAACAAGGCACCATCTGCACCATTCTGGTTTCTGGCAACGCCAGTCGTAGCGGCATATTTCTGGTTAGCCAGATTGCGGCCCTCAACGAACCATGACCAATGCGGGTTGATTTTCTGTCCGGCTTTAACACCCCACAGAAAATAACTGTCTGCATACAAGGTTTCTGCAAAGTCCACGTTGTAGCGCTGTGGCGACCATTCTATGGTCGGGCCGATATAGAAATTTTCGAGTACATCACTGCCACGGTAAACCAACTCGGCACGGAGTAATGAGCGCTGGATACCCGGCAAGCGATTGCTGCCAAAAGTCGGGTCGTTATCCAGTTTGAAGTCATTAATCAACAGGCTGGAGCGCCATTGCAAGCTATAAGGCAAACGCGCAGTGAGTCCAAACTCCAGGCCGCGGTGTATGGTTTTACCTGCGTTAATGGTTTGTGAAGCCACCGGGGAGCCTGCCGCTGCCACGGCAAGTAACTCATCCTGCAAGCGGGCATGATAGAGGGCAATATCCCAGTCGACAAACTCGGTATTGCCTCGCGAACCAACTTCAAACGTGGTGCCTTTTTGTGCCTTGAGGCTGCTCACCACCAGGCTGTTTAACTCGCCAAAACTCGGTGGCTCAAAGCTACGTGAGGCATTAGCAAACAGTTGAACCTGAGGTTGCAACTGATACAGCACACCCAGTTTGGGGCTGGTCTGGCTATAGGTCTTATCTACGCTCTGATTACCGCTGGCAGTAATCAGTTGGTCTTGGGAATCACGTTTGGATTTAGCATATTGCATCCCGGCAATTAGCGTCCACTGTTCGTCCAGGCTCAGGCGATCCTCTAGATAAGTTTCGAAGTTGGTGGCTTTCTGGTCAAAGTCGTTGAGTAATGCGCCACGTCTGGCATTCACGTTTTGATAGTTTTTGGCGTCAGTGCGGCCACTGGTTGGGGAGAGGCCCGCGACAAACTCGTTCTTGAGGCCGAACAACTCGCCAACATGGCTCCAGCGAGCGGTTAAGCCAATGTCATAAGACGCCTGGTCAATCACACCAGTGGTATCGCCAAAGTTACCAATGGGGTGAAACAGCGTCTTGCGTGCATAAAACGCGCCTAATTCGAGTTTGCTCTGGTCAAACAGAATGGTGGTTTTATTGGCCAGCCTGGCGACATTGATATTGCGCTCGTTGATTCCCTGGCCTGGGATCACGGTTGCCTGTTTGGGATCATCTTTTAACTGGGCCTTGGTCAAACTGCTTGAAAGCTGCGAGTCATTATTGACATAGCCGAAGTAAAAACGCGTTTCGACCTGGTCATTAATCTTGACACCGACATTTCCGGTCAGGCGGTCTGCCCCTTGCTGAGCGTTGTCCCTAAAACTATCTGTGTGGTATTTGCTGGCAGCCACAAAATAATCCACGTTTTCTTTTACGCCGCCAGTGCTGACGCCAAGACGATAATAACCATAGCTGCCGCCTTCGGTTTTCACTTCCAGCGCCGGGGCTGTGTAACCTGTACGGGAAATAAAGTTAATACTGCCGCCCAAATTACTTGAGCCATATTGCAAGGCATTTGCGCCACGATACACTTCAATATAATCGGTGGCCATCGGGTCGATTGCAGGGAAATCAAAACCGCCATCGGCCAGGTTTGTTGGAATGCCATCTTGCATCAGCTTTAACCCACGACCATGAAAGGTACGCTGCAAACCAGACCCGCGAATCGACAAGCGGGTTTCTTCGGCACCAAAACGTGATTGTGCCAAAACGCCGGTCGCCATGCCCAGTGTATCCTGCATATTGCTGGTACGGCCTTCGCGCACGGTCTCCATATTGACCACTGTGGTGCCGCCTGCGGTTTTAGACAGGTTTTCTTTTGCCGTTTCAATATCCGGCTGTGTCAGTGACGCTTTGTTTTTCTTTGCCACTACTTTGACTTCATCAAGATGTACTGTGCCCTCATGCTCGGCGTGCGCCATGTAAGGCATCGCCGCCAGAATCGCCAGGCAGATTTTTGTTTTATTCATGTTGTATTCCCTTATTTTTGTACGTCATATGCACTGCCTGACATCAAGCAAGCAGTGCAACCACCTTAAACATCACGCCGCAATCACATGCCTGGCAGTCTGTTCTGGTTGCCAGCGGATCAAGGCACTGATGTCGCAATCAAAGTAATTGCAGAGTTTGCTGAGGTGCTCGGTGCAGGCGTTGTAGGCAGGATTTTTAACCATGCGGTGCAAGGTCATGCGGCTGATGCCGGTGGATTCGGCGACTTCTTTGAGGGTGATGTGGCGTTTCCACTCCACCTGTTTGGCAAATATCATTGCCTGTAGATTGATAATAATCATGTGATGACTCCATTCATGCCTGTGTCGCAGGCAGACTCATAAGCCGTCAAACCAACTGACGGAGTTAGACTGAGTGTGGAGTCAGCGGGGGCGCGCGTGAGAGATGCGCAGTAGGATAAACACTTGAAACAACAGGTGGCTGATATTCGCTTAACGCGATCTGCGCCTGTGCTTTTTGAAACAGAATATATGAAGGGTTATGCGCTGGAATAGTGGCCTGGTCCAATGCCATCTGACAGAACGGGCAATGGCTAAGGTGGTGGCTTAATGAGGCCGGTTTTTGCGAAGGCTGATAATCAATCAGGGTGGAGCGCCACTTGCCCTGGGTGGTCATGACCTGAATGACCAGCTTGCTGCCTTGCGAAGAGCACACCTCTTGCACAAAGGTTTTACCACTTTGCATCGGGAAAGCTACAGTCAGTGTTGGCATAAGCGTAGCGAGCATGATTGCCATCAAGGCCATGCGTGCCATCCAACGTTGAAATTTGACCGTTCCCATTCCGGCATTTTAACGACAATCCTTTAGAATAGACAAGAATTTCCATTGATACAGGACAAACCATGGCCGGATCCAGCCTGCTGGCATTACTTGATGACATCACTACCATGCTCGACGACGTGTCGGTCATGAGCCAACTGGCCGCCAAAAAAACAGCGGGGGTGCTGGGTGATGACCTGGCGCTCAATGCGCAACAGGTGACCGGCATTGCCGCAAAACGGGAGCTACCTGTGGTGTGGGCGGTGGCCAGGGGGTCGTTTATCAATAAGCTGATGCTGGTTCCGGCTGCCTTATTGATCAGCGCTTTTTTGCCTTGGTTGATTACACCGCTACTGATGCTGGGCGGTGCGTTTTTATGTTTTGAAGGCTTTGAAAAAATCTGGCACAAACTGCATGCGGATCACGCGCATGATCAGGCGGTACATACGGCCATGCAAGACCCGCAAACAGACCTGGTGGCGCTGGAGCAAGAAAAAATCAAGGGTGCAGTCCGCACTGACTTTATCCTTTCAGCCGAAATTATCGTGATTGCCTTGGGCGTAGTCGCCGAAGCCGCGCTCACGCAACGTATTCTGGTGCTGTCTTTGATTGCGGTGTTGATGACCATAGGCGTCTATGGCCTGGTGGCACTGATAGTTAAAATGGATGACATCGGTTTATGGCTCATGCAGCGCCAGGGCAATCATCTGTTATCCCAATCCACACGCAAGTTGGGGTGGGGGTTGGTGCAAATTGTGCCTTACCTCATGCGCTTGCTGAGCATCTTGGGCACGGCGGCCATGTTCCTGGTCGGGGGCGGCATCATCGTCCACGGCATCCATCCCTTACACACCGTGGTTGAACAGTTTGCCTCATGGGCATGGCTGATCAACGCAGCCGTGGGCGTGCTTGCTGGCGCAGTCTGTTTTGGATTAATATACATCGTGAAATTAATTATCGAAAAGAACTAGTTTTTTTCTAACCCCTTGTTAGAATTGACAAAAACTAGGGGGTTGCATGACACTTTCTCGGAAAGTCATTGTTGTTGCATTATCCATTTCCAGCCTTTGTCTGCTGGCAACGATCAATGCAACCGCCCAAACCAGCCTCTGGTTAGATAACATCCACTGGTTCACCAGCATCACCGCCTGCCTTATGCTTGCCATATTAGGCTACCTCAAAGCCAATACCGCACATCGCCCCTGTAAACGCTGGTTTGTCATAGGTACTTCGGCCTATTTCACAGGCGGCTTGTTATGGATTTTTGAGGTCCTCACCGATCAAACCACCTTCCCGGCCCAATCCGATATTTTCTACCCCCTGCTTGGCCCCTGCCTGATCATCGGCTTCGTCATGGCCTTACGTAACCAGCTGTCTCGCGCTAAAACCTGGGCCTTTACCATTGATGCACTGTCTTTCAGCGTGGCAGTGATTGGCTACATCTTGATTGCCTACCTGCCAAAATCTGCCGAAGTGAACCTGCTGCAACTGGGTGTACTCACGGCCTATCCCGCTGGCATGCTGAGCGCGGCCATGGTGTCACTGTTATTGATCCCCTACCTAAGACCGGCCTGGATGCTGCCCTGGCTGTTGCTTAGCGCAGGGCTCACCATGCAGGGCGCCTGCTGGATGCAGTGGAACCTCAATGCCCTCAATCATGCCGCCCAAGATAGCCTGTGGGTCAATTACGGATTCTCTGTGGCAGACTTGCTGATTGGCAGTGGTTTATATGGCTGGCAGGTACGCATTGCCAAACGTCCCGTGTACCTTCAGCAATGCCGCCGTCTGCGCAGTTGGACGCCAGTCATCGCCGTGGCATTTAGTATCAGCACCCTGCTGCTGATCTGGTGGCAGAGTGGCGCCCATCCTTATGCTTACCACATTGCCATTGGCTCTGTGGCCATGATCCTGATCTTCTCTGCCATCCGGCAAAGTATTTTGCTGCGTGAAAGCGAAAAACTGCTGCGTGCAGAAAAACGCCTGGCTGAAAAAGAGCTCGAATACCTCAAACTTTCCCGTAACGATCCGCTCACACAGTTGCCCAACCGCCTCACCATGCTTAACCTGCTGGAGCATGCCATCATCAGCGCAGCCACCGACAGCGGCATGGTCGCCTTGCTGATGATTGATTTGAAACATTTTCAAAGCATCAATGACAGCTTTGGTCACCGCACCGGTGATCTTTTTCTACTCGAGATCGCCCAGCGCCTGCAATACGTTGCCCACGAGTGCGGGGAACTCGGACGTGTGCATGGCGATAAATTTGCCTTGATTATCACCAGGCGAAAAACAGATGCCGAACTGGTGCACCTCGCCCATAACCTCTGCAAAATCGTGCACAAACCGGTGCTGATAGATCACCATGAGTTGATTCTCGATGCTTGTATAGGCATCAGCATGTATCCCCGCGACGCGGCCAATGCAGACCAGCTTGCCCGCAACGCCAATACGGCACTGGCCCATGCCAAGCGCTCCAGCCAGCACTTGTTTCTGTTTTATTGCAAAGAGCAAACCAAACTCGCGCAAAACCGTTTCCGGCTCGACGTGCAACTACGCAAAGCCATTAAAAAACAGGAATTCTTTTTGCACTTTCAACCGATTTTCAAGCTGGGTAAACAGCCACAGCCCAGGGTTGCGCATATAGAAGCCTTGATCCGCTGGCGTACCAACAAAGGGGATATTATTTCGCCCGCAGAATTTATCCCTTATGCAGAGCAATCCGGCCTGATTGTGCCTATGGGTGAATGGGTGATTAACGAAGCGTTCCGTCATCTCTCTGCGTTGATGTATAAAAGCGGCCAGACCGTCGGGCTCTCGATTAACATTTCGCCACGCCAATTCCGTGACCACGGCCTGCCGTTGCGGATTTCGCAGTGCTTGAAACAATATGCGATTCCGCCCGCTTATATCACGCTCGAAATCACCGAAAGCGCTGTGTTTGAACACGAAGAACAGGCACTGGAAATTCTCAAGCAGCTGAAAGCGCTGGGCGTGCGCATTTCACTGGATGACTTTGGCGTCGGCAACTCATCGCTGTTTAAACTCAAGCAGTTGCCCATTGATGAACTCAAGATAGACCGCGCCTTTTTGGTAGATGTGCCAGAGAGCAGTGCGGACAGCGAGATTGTCAGCACCATCGTTAAAACAGCCGGGATTCTTGGGGTGTCGGTAGTGGTTGAAGGGGTAGAAACCGAAGCCCAGCTCAACTTCTTGCGCCAGATTGATTGTGACTACATACAAGGATTCTTGTTAGGCAAACCGATGGCAATTGGCGAGATAGACACTTTATTGTCAGCGTCACAACCGCCTGTCTCCTCCCTCACCAGAGAAGTGATATCGTAACCGCCACCTCGCTGCCAGCGGCAATGCCCAAGGCCTTACGCACATCTGCTTTTAAAAACAACGCGTAACGCCCATCATCAAACGCCGGAAAAATCGATGTGTGCCATTGCTGATCGCGAACCGTCACCTCAACCTTCACGGCACCCCAACCGCGGCGCTTGGTTTGATGATATTGGCTCAGGGTATGGATTTCATCAGACATGGCCTGCGGCAAACTCACATAATGCCAGGTGCTTTTGCTTCCCACCCATAGCTTGACCACATCATCAAAACGGTAACTCAGGCCGTCCATCACACCTCACATGAGATAAGCGCTGACATCAAAAAAATTGCGATGCACTTATGCGTCTGGCTGCTTGAAACTATCCAGCATTAACAGGCCCACACCCACACAGATTGCACTATCAGCCACATTAAAAGCAGGCCAAGCCCATTGCTGATAATAAAACAGCAAAAAATCCACGACATAGCCCAGCGTCAGCCGGTCATACAAATTACCCAGCGCGCCGCCTAATACCAGTGCCAGGCCAAAGCAGAACAGTTTTTTTTCGGGGTGTTTAACCAGCAAATAAACCATCACTGCCGATGCCAGTGTAGAGACCGCCGTAAAAAAACCATGTTGCCAGCCACCAGCATCCGCCAGAAAGCTGAAAGCCGCGCCGGTATTGTGATAGCGCACCAGGTCAAAAAAACTTGTCACAGGCAGATGCTCACCATACACAAACAATTGCTGGATCACATGTTTGGTGTACAGATCGAGCGCGATCACGATCGCGCTCAACACTAACCAGGGCAACGCAGAACGCACATTACGCATATTTGCGCACTTCACCACTACCAAACAAATTGCTCACGCAACGGCCACAAATGGTCGGATGCACGGCATCACTGCCCACATCGGCACGGTAATGCCAGCAACGGTCACATTTTGCATTTGTGCTTGATTTAACATTTACCCTCACTCCCGAACCAACCTCTTTATAAACAGTTGCTCTTGAAGTGATCAGCATAAACTTCAAATCATCACCAAAGCGACTTAACGTATCAAACGTTTTGTCATCCGTGTAAATATCAAGTTCGGCTTGTAGAGAGGACCCAACGATCCCTTGCGCACGCTGCTCCTCAATACGTTTGTTTGTGATGTCTCTGAATTGCCTCAAATTGCCCCAATCATCAAGCTGAGAAGGACTCAAGCCGTGGGCTGGCAAGTCATACCAATCCTCTTCAAACACCGTCGCGACATTATCCAGGCCTAAAGTCTGCCAGATTTCATCCGCTGTAAAGCTCAAAATAGGCGCCATCAAACGCATCATGGCATGTGTGATGTGATACAAGGCACTTTGTGCAGCACGGCGTGCATGCGAGGTTTCGCCACTGGTGTAAAGGCGATCTTTGAGGATATCAAGGTAGAAACCACCCAAATCTTCAGAGCAGAAGCTCACGAATTTCTGCATCGCCAAATGGAACTCATACTTTCCATAGTAAGAAATATCATTTCCACTCTGATCTTTTCGTGTTGCAAGATCAAGTTGCAATTGCTCCGTAAAGTGCAAGGCATAGCGGTCAACTTCTAACCATTCATCAACGGGCAGCAGGTCTTTGCTGGCGTCGAAATCGGCCAGGTTAGAGAGCAAAAAGCGCAAGGTGTTGCGGATACGGCGGTAACCATCGGCCACCCGTTTGAGGATCTCGTCACTGATGGTCAACTCACCAGAGTAATCGGTCGAAGCCACCCACAAGCGCAGAATATCAGCGCCGTAAGTATCCATCACCTTTTGCGGCGCCACCACGTTGCCCTTGGACTTACTCATTTTGTGACCCGCACCATCCACCACAAAACCATGCGTCAGCAGCGCTTTGTAGGGCGCATTGCCATCAATGGCGCAACCGGTCAGCAAGCTGGACTGGAACCAGCCACGGTGCTGGTCAGAGCCTTCGAGGTACAAATCAGCCACGGGCTGATGCGCCGCTTCGCGCACATTCGCCGCGGCAGACAGGCTCGCGTGATGCGCTGAACGCACCACTGCATAATGCGTGGCGCCGGAGTCAAACCATACGTCCAGCGTATCCGTCACTTTTTTATACTGGGCTGCATTTTCAGGCGCATGTTGCGCAAGGAAAGCATCGCCATCGAGGCTGAACCAGGCTTCTATGCCCTGCTGCTCCACCTGCTTGCACATGGTTTCCAACAGCTGCATGGTGTGAGGATGCGGCTCGCCCGTTTCCTTATGCACAAAGAATGGCATAGGCACGCCCCAGTTACGCTGGCGTGACACACACCAATCCGGGCGGTTTTTGATCATGGCTTCCAGGCGGGCACGGCCCCAGCTCGGGAAGAACTGTGTGGCATCGACCGCGGTATTAGCATGTTCACGCAAGGCCTTGCCATCTTTACCGACGGAATTCATGCCGATAAACCACTGATGCGTCGCCAATTGCATCAGTGGCGTTTTGTGACGCCAGCAATGCGGGAAGCTATGGTTTAAACGGGCAGATGCAAACAGCACGCCGTTTTCCTGCAATTTAGCTAAGATCACTTTGTTGGCATCCTGACGGCTCAGGCCACGAATCTCCGCCAACTCCACCAACTCACTAGTGAAGAATTTGCCATCGCCACCAATCAGTACACGTGGTTTCTCGTTGGGGAAGTTGGCACGCATGACCAGCCAGTCATCGTTACCATGCGCGGCGGCCGTATGCACCAGGCCAGTACCGGCCTCGGTGGTGAAGTGGTCACCGGTGATCACAGGCACCTGGCGGTTATCGAACGGGTGTTGCAAAAAGAGGCCGCGCAGGGCTTCGCCCTTGCAACTTGCCAGCACAGAAGTATTTTCTTCCGCATATCTGGCTAGGGTCTTCTCGGCCAAGTCACGCACCAGTATCAGTAAACCCTTGCTGGTCTGGATCAAATCATATTCCAACTCAGCATTCACACTCACCGCCTGGTTGGCAGGCAAGGTCCAAGGCGTCGTCGTCCAGATCACGGCATACGCATCGCCACTCACTGTGGTGTTAAATGCGTTGCCAAGCGCCGCGTTGTCCACGACCTTGAACCCGACATCAATCGCAGGTGAATTGACATCTTCGTACTCCACCTCCGCTTCAGCCAGGGCAGAGCCGCAGTCCACGCACCAGTGCACGGGTTTGGAACCCTGGTACAAATAGCCATTCTGGTAGATGTCGCCCAGGGCGCGCATGATATCGGCCTCGGTATCAAACGCCATGGTCAGGTATGGGTGATCCCAGTCGCCCAGCACGCCCAGGCGGATAAAGTCTTTCTTCTGTTTTTCTACCTGCTCGGCGGCGTAGGCGCGGCACAGTTCACGGAACTTGGCCGGGTCTATATTCTTGCCGTGGTTTTTCTCGACCACCAGTTCAATCGGCAGGCCGTGGCAATCCCAGCCTGGCACATAAGGCGCGTCAAAACCACTCATGGTTTTGGCCTTGATGATGATGTCTTTCAGGATTTTGTTGACGGCGTGACCAATGTGAATATCACCGTTAGCGTAGGGCGGGCCATCATGCAGGATAAACGCTGGCGCACCCTTGCGCTTGGCGCGGATACGCTCGTAAACTTTGCGCTCTTGCCAGCTCTTCAACCAGGCGGGTTCGCGCTTGGAGAGGTCGCCACGCATGGGGAAGCTGGTTTCCGGTAAATTCAGTGTGTATTTTGAATCTTTGGTTTGGTCGGTCATTTAACAATCCATATTTAAACCGCCGATAAACGCAGATGCACGCCGATAAAACCCTCTATCAAAGTATAGAAGGCTATCGGCGTTTATCCGCGTGTATCGGCGGTAAAGTAATTCTTTGCCTGCAAGGCATCCAGCGCAATTTGCGCTTTCAGGGCATCCAGTCCGGCAAACTTTTGTTCGTCGCGCAGTTTATGAAAAAACTGCACATGCACATGCTGATCATACAGATCACCATTAAAATCAAACACATGCACTTCAAGTTTGAGTTTGGGGATGCCTTCGAGCGTTGGGCGGTTGCCCAAATTGGCCACCGCCGGTAAATTGTTCAATTTTACCGCATAAACCCCTGTCAGTGCAGGCCGCTCGTGGCGCATGTGCACATTGGCGGTGGGAAAGCCAAGCTGACGGCCAAGTTTGGCCCCATGCACCACTTTGCCGCTGATGCTGTAAGGGCGACCCAGCAGGGTTTGCGCCTTGACCAGCTCACCCGCTGCCAGCGCATCACGCACCAATGTGCTGGAAACACGCTCGCCATGCAATTGCACCTCAGGTAATGGAATCACATTAAAGCCGTTTTCAACCAGGGTGTGTACCGACCCGGCCCGTTTGGCCCCAAAACAGAAATCTTCACCCACCATCACCACATTGGCGTTGAGCTGCTCACGCAGCACCTGCATAAACGCGGCGGGGCTTTGCGCAGCAAACGCCTTGTTAAAACGCTGCACGTAGACATGTTGCACCCCGCACTCGGCAAAATATTCCAGCTTCTCGCGCATGGAAGCCAGGCGTGCTGGGGCATTTTGCGGCATGAAGAACTCGCGTGGATGCGGTTCAAACGTCATCACCGCGGGCGTGATTTTATAGGTATCCGTGAAAGCAATCAGCTGGCGCAACAAGGCCTGGTGCCCCAGATGCATGCCATCAAAATTACCAATGGCAATGGCTTGAGGCGTCGATGATGCTGGAATATGCCGAAATATCTTCACTTGGACACCCGTTTCATAAAGTCTCGCGGCCTAAACCCTAACACCCCTAGTGCCGCAAAATACACACTCATCCCTAGCACGACCACACCCGCCAGATGCACCATGCGGTTGAGGGTAGGCATGGCCAGCCAGTCACCAGACCAGGTTGCGGCCGCATGGAGTGACAGTGCCATGACGGTAACCGCCACCACCAACTTGAACAGGAATAGCAACCAACCTGCCTGAGGTTTAAAAGCACCCGATTTTTGCAAGGTGACCCACAGTAAAGTGGCATTCAGGCATGCGCCCAGGCCGACAGCCAATGCCAAGCCCGCGTGTTGCAACGAGGTAAACTTCAGAAAGCAAATGTTCATCAACTGCGTCATCACCAGGGTGAAAATAGCGATTTTGACTGGTGTTTTCACGTTTTGGCGGGCATAAAACCCAGGGGCCAGTACTTTCACCATAATCAGGCCCAGCAGGCTCAGGCTATAAGCGATCAATGCCCGCTCGGTTTGTGCGACATCTACCGGTGTGAATTTGCCGTAATAAAACAGGCTGGCGACCAAGGGTTTTGAGAGCACCGCCATGGCCACCGCAGCCGGAATCGCCAGCATAAAAGTTAGGCGCAAGCCCCAGTCCAGCAGCAGCGAAAACTCAGTACTGGATTTATCGACGTGCGCCTTGGATAAACTGGGCAGTAGGATGGTGCCCAACGCAACACCAAGCACACCCGTTGGGAATTCCATCAGGCGATCGGCATAATAGAGCCAAGAGACACTGCCAGTTGGCATAAACGAAGCAAAAATATTGTTCAATACAATGGAGATTTGCGCGACAGACACACCAAAAATGGCAGGTCCCATCAGCTTGAGGATACGGCGCACGCCTTCGTCTTGCAGATTCAGCTCATAGCGCGGCAACATGCCAATCTCTTGCAGATAAGGTAACTGGTATAGCAACTGGATAATGCCGCCGACAAACACGGCCCAGGCCAATACATAGACCGAGTTGTGAAAATGTGGCGCCACAAACAGGGCGGCAGTAATAAAACTCACATTGAGCCACACGGGCGTAAACGCGGGCACCTGAAACTTACTGAAAGCATTGAGCACACCCCCGGCCATCGATACCAGCGAAATAAACAAGATATAAGGAAAGGTAATGCGCAATAGCTCAGTGGTCAGGGCAAACTTGGTCGGGTCATGCACAAAACCAGGCGAAGTCAGGCGCACAATGAGGGGGGCAGCCAGCATGCCGACAATGGTAATCGCCACCAGAAACAAACCCAGCAAACTGGAGACATGGTTAATCAGGGCTTTGGTCGCTTCGGGCGTGCGTTGTTTGCGATACTCGGAGAGAATGGGCACAAACGCCTGGCTGAATGCGCCCTCCCCTGAAATGCGGCGCAACAGGTTGGGGATTTTAAACGCGACAAAGAAGGCATCGGTCGCCATGCCCGCACCAAAAATGCGTGCAATCAGCGTGTCACGTACAAACCCCAGCAAGCGCGAGATAAACGTCATGCCACCCACGGTGGCCAGTGCTTTGAGCAAATTCATAAATGATGGAAAATTGGCGCCTTGGATTGTTTTTGGCAGCTTATGCCAGCAGCATGCCGCCAGCAGATTAAAAAGTTGGGCGATTTTACCATGCAGCAAGAATCAATCGACGAAAATGCGTTTTTAATATTGCAAAAACAAAGCAAAAACAGTATGATGCACGGTTTCGTATCACACCCCTTTTGAAAGTTACAGGATAAAACGAATATGGCAAATACCGCACAAGCCCGCAAACGCGCGCGCCAATCCGTCAAAGTAAACGCGCACAATGCTGCGTTGCGTTCAACTTTGCGTACTGCGATCAAAAAAGTAATCAAAGCGATTCAATCTGGTGACAAGGCTGCTGCTGTGGCTTCTTACCAGGAAAATGTGAGCGTGATCGACCGTATCGCTGACAAGAAAATCATCCACAAAAACAAAGCTGCTCGTCATAAGAGCCGTCTGACTGCTGCGATCAAGGCATTGTCCGGTGACGCACCAGCCACTTTGACTTCTGTGAAAAAAGCCGCTGCGCCTAAAGCGAAAGCGACTAAAGCAGAAGCTGCACCAGCTAAAAAAGCTGCTAAGCCTCGTGCCAAAAAAGCCGCTGAATAATTTCAGTAGGGGTGCGTACTAAAAGAGCCGGACAGATGTCCGGCTTTTTTATTGTTTAAATCTGCCCGCTTTTGAGTGCCTGTCAATCCGCCTTGCTGATACCATGGTGCTTAAACGTGTAGACACTTCACGTATTCACCGTATTTGAAGGAGCATGCCTTGAGCTTTATCGAAAAAAACCTTCTTGAGAATGAGGCCGTGATTTATCGCGCCCATGTCCACTGGATTATTTTTCTGAATACCTTTTTATACTTACTGTTGAGCGTTTTGGCCTGCGCATTTAACCTGCGCCAGGCGGAACCCAGCCAATTTCTGTGGGCAATCTGCCTGCTCAGCCTGTTACTAGCACTCATCGCCGCCATTAGCAGCTATATCCACTACAAAACGTCTGAGTTTGCCATCACCAATAAACGCGTCCTGATCAAGGTTGGCTTTATCAGACGGCATTCTTTGGAGGTGCTTCTGCATAAAGTAGAAGGGATTGGCGTCAATCAAAGCATTCTGGGCCGAATATTAGGCTTTGGCACCATTACCGTCACCGGGACAGGCGGCACCAAAGAAACGTTTGACCGCATTGCGTCACCACTTGAATTCAGAAAACAGGTGCAAGCCAATCTGTCATGAGGCTGAGTGATGGCAGGTAAATAACAAAAAGCCCGGATGTCCGGGCTTTTTGTTGATGCATCGCGCAAAGGATGCGTGCCTGATGCTCAGTTATTCACCAATATGTAATTCGCTACGCGCTACTTTGGCGATGTTGAGCACAGACTCCGCATGATCGCCAATCACGGTGAAATGACCCATCTTGCGGCCTTTGCGCGGCTCATGTTTGCCATACAAATGCATTTTGAGATTGCCGTGGACAAAGGCTTTGTCCCATGCTGGCTCAACTTGCTTGCCAGTGTAGAGCCAGCTATCGCCCAGGATATTCACCATGACCGCATTGCTATGCAGCGCTGGACTGCCTAATGCCTGACCGGTAATCACACGGACTTGCTGTTCAAACTGGTTAGTGACACAGGCATCAATGGTGTAATGGCCTGAGTTATGTGGGCGCGGTGCAATTTCATTGACCAGTAACTGGTTGCCGACCACAAAAAACTCCACACCGAGCACACCTACATAATTGAGTTTGGTGGCGAGTTTTTTGGCCAGCTCCTGCGCATTGGCCTTGATCACTTCAGAGCAGCGCGCCGGGGCGATACTGATATCGAGAATGCCATTCAAATGGCTGTTTTCTGCGGTCGGAAACGCGGCAACATTGCCGTGCACATCGCGCGCCAGCACCACTGATACTTCCAGATCCAATGGCAGCATTTTTTCCAATACACAGACTTCCTGTTTGAAACCCTGGAATGCCGCCACCGCCTGCTCGCGGTTGGCAACACGCGCCTGGCCTTTACCATCGTAACCAAAGCGGGCTACTTTGAGCACGGCCGGATACATCTCGCCATCGGCAGGTAAATCACTTTCAGCCATCACCGGCACAAACGGCCCCACCGGCAGACCCGCCTCTTTGAAGAAAGTTTTTTCTTTGACCCGGTGCTGCGCAATCGCGACGGCATCGGCACTGGGATGCACCACGGTAGACTTGGCCAACGTGGCGAGCGTTTGAGCAGGTACGTTTTCAAACTCGGTAGAAATCGCCTGGCACGTCTCGGCCATGGTTTTCAACGCGGCTGCATCATCATAAGCGGCACATAAATGCACATCGGCAATCATGCCGGCCGGGCTGTTTTTATCCGGATCGAGCACCGTGACTTTATACCCCATCTCGTGGGCAGCAATCACGAAAAAACGGCCCAGCTGGCCGCCACCTAACATGCCTAGCATGGCTGAGGGTTGAATCAGAGAGGATGTCATGGCTTTTCGCTTAACTCCATTGCGTGTACTTTTTCGGCTTGTTTAGTGCGGAAGGCAGCCAGCTTGTCAGCCAGGGCCTGATCCTGATTTGCCAGCATCGCCACGGCAAACAACCCGGCATTGGCGGCGCCAGCATCGCCAATGGCGAAGGTCGCCACGGGGATGCCTTTAGGCATTTGTACGATAGACAGCAGGGAATCTTGCCCTTGCAGGTGCTTGGAAGGCACAGGCACCCCCAATACCGGCAACGTCGTTTTCGCTGCCACCATGCCTGGCAAGTGCGCAGCGCCACCGGCACCGGCAATAATCACCTGATAGCCATTGCTGGCAGCAGATTCCGCAAACTGGAACATCAGGTCTGGCGTCCTGTGGGCAGACACGACTCGCGCCTCATAGGCCACGCCAAAATCGGCCAGCATTTGCGCGGCATTCTTCATCACCGGCCAATCACTGTCCGACCCCATAATAATGGCTACCAAAGGTTTACTCATACAATTGCCTTTAATTGAATTCAATTAGCTGAACAACAAGGTTGGCAATAAGCTCAATGACGTTTGCTTTTTTGCGGTTGTGGCTTCTGCCACTACGCTTAACTTGCTTCGCAGGTGAGCCTACGCCGCAATCTTGTATTGCTAAAGCAACACAAGATTGTCCCGGTGTATCAATTCTTTTTCTTCGACATATCCCAGCACGCTTTCTATTTCGCTGCTGGGTTTACGTTTAATCCGTCGTACTTCATTGGCATTGTAATTGACAATGCCACGCGCCCACTCTTTACCGGCAGCATCCACACAAGCCACCACATCGCCGCGCTCAAACTGGCCCAGCACATCGACCACACCAATCGGCAACAAGCTCTTGCCATCCTTGGTCAGCACAGTCACGGCACCATCATCCAGCACCAGCTTACCACCTACACGCAGATGATCGGCCAGCCACTGTTTTTTAGCCAGTGTTTTCATTTTACCGGCTTGCAAATGCGTACCAATCGCTTCGCCCTGGCTCAAGCGCACCAACACTTCAGGCTCTCTGCCTGAAGCAATCACGGTATGCGCCCCACTATTGGCGGCACGCTTGGCCGCCAGGATTTTGGTCAGCATGCCCCCCGTTCCGACGGCACTGCCCGCCCCGCCTGCCATGCTTTCAAGCTCTGGGTTGCCTGCGGTTTCAAAATTGATAAACACCGCATGAGGGTCTTTGCGCGGATCAGCAGAATACAGGCCCTTTTGGTCAGTCAGAATAATCAGGGCATCGGCTTCTATGAGGTTGGCGACCAATGCCCCCAGGGTATCGTTATCGCCAAAGCGGATTTCTTCGGTGACGACGGTGTCATTTTCGTTGATGATGGGGATGACGTTCAAATCGAGCAGCGTACGTAAAGTAGTACGCGCATTGAGGTAACGTTTGCGGTCTGCCAGGTCTTCGTGCGTCAGAAGCAGCTGTGCCGTGTGCAAGCCATGCTGGGCAAAGCACTGCTCATACATTTGTACCAGGCCCATTTGGCCCACTGCCGCCGCGGCTTGCAGTTTATTGACTTCGACCGGACGCTTTTTCCAGCCCAGGCGCTGCATGCCTTCGGCAACCGCCCCGCTAGACACCAGCACCACCTGTTTGCCCTGTTTGACCAAGCCACTGATCTGTTGCGCCCAGGCAGCAATGGCTGTTTTATCCAACCCCTGGCCGTCATTCGTCACCAGGCTGGAGCCTACTTTGACAATCAGGGTTTTGCTGTCTTGTATGAGTGAAACGCTCATAAAACTTACTCTGTGGCGGGCGGCGTTTGGTTTTGTACTTCTTCAGACTCGCGCTGGGCACGGGCCTGGTCAATATGCTCCATGATGGCATAGGTCAGGGCCTGGCAGCCCAGGCCGCTGATTGCAGAAATGGCAAACACCGGGCCATCCCAGCCATAAGCTTTGATAAAGTCAGCCACGGTTCGCGCGCTGTCTTCCAGCATGTCGATTTTGTTGAGCACCAGCCAGCGAGGCTTGTCGTAAAGCTCCTGGTCGTATTTTCTCAGCTCGTTGACGATGGCCTTGGCTTCTTGCACAGGATCCACCGACTCATCAAACGGTGCGATATCGACCAGATGCAACAATAAAGAGGTCCGTTGCAAATGACGCAGGAACTGATGCCCCAGGCCAGCGCCCTCCGCCGCACCTTCGATCAGGCCAGGCACATCGGCGATCACAAAACTGCGGTTGCTATCTACACGGACAACGCCGAGGTTGGGATGCAAAGTGGTAAATGGATAATCCGCGACTTTAGGTTTGGCGGCAGACACCGAGCGGATAAAAGTCGATTTACCCGCATTTGGCATACCGAGCAGGCCAACATCTGCCAGCACTTTCAACTCGAGGTAGAGCTCAAATGCCTCGCCAGGATCACCTTTGGTACACTGGCGTGGGGAGCGGTTGGTACTGGTTTTGAAGTGAATATTGCCCAAGCCGCCGTTGCCGCCTTTGGCAATCAGCACTTTCTGGCCATCGGTATTCAAATCCACCATCATCTGGCCGGTAGCCTTGTCGCTGATGGTCGTACCGACAGGTACGCGTAGCACCATGTCTTCGCCACCTTTGCCGTAGCAATCCGAACCACTGCCGTTCTCGCCGCGCTGCGCTTTGAAAGTACGCGTATACCGGTAATCGACCAGGGTATTGATATTGCGGTCAGCCACCACCAGGATAGAACCGCCACGGCCACCGTCACCACCGTTCGGGCCGCCCATAGGCTCGTATTTTTCACGGCGGAACGTAGCCACACCGTTGCCACCGTCTCCCGCGTAGACCTTGATAGTCGCTTCGTCAATAAACTTCATAATAAAATTGCTTTACTCGTAATCTCGCATGTTTTTTGTACTCGTTCCTTGCCGTACTGATGGGTACGATGTGCGTCACTGCGCGCAAAAAACAAGCAAGCTAACCCAAGCAATAAGAAACCTGAAGTAGGCTAACTTTTTCTAATGCATGAACTATAAAGTAAAAAGCCCCGTCAAGCGACAGGGCTTTTTTCATAAAAGGGCGATTAAACCGCTTCGATGCTCACGGTGTGACGCTTCAACGCGCCTTTCACAGCAAATTTCACTTTGCCTTCTACCAGTGCATACAGCGTATGGTCTTTGCCCATGCCAACGTTTTCGCCAGCGTGCATTTTAGTACCGCGCTGACGCACGATGATGCTACCTGCGTTAACCACTGTTTCACCGAAAGCTTTAACGCCCAAGCGTTTGGCTTGTGAGTCGCGACCGTTACGTGAACTACCGCCTGCTTTTTTGTGTGCCATGTTTGATTCCTTATTCTAGCAATCTGCTCTACTCAAGCAGAACGTGCTTATTTGCTGAACTAAATTTGTTTTGACGAAATTTATTTTGCCGAAATGGTATCGATTTGAATTTCTGTGTAGCTCTGACGATGACCTTGAGTCTTGCGGTAGTGCTTACGACGGCGCATTTTGAAGATCATCACTTTGTCGCCACGGCCATGTGATACCACTGTGGCATTCACTTTTGCACCAGCTACCAACGGTGCACCAATCGTAGTTGTCTCGCCGTCAGCAATCAACAACACTTTGTCAATCACTACTTTGGAGCCAACGTCGCCAGTCAATTTCTCAACTTTTACTTTGTCACCAGCGGCTACTTTGTACTGTTTGCCACCTGTTTTAATCACTGCGTACATAATAATGCCTTAAACATCGCCTTTTAAAGAACCCGCAATTATACGCAATTTATTCGATAATGCAAATATATTTGCGCATCATTTTAGCAAATGTGAGGACCCCGTCACCAGCGTACATAGACGCCTCGACAAGCCTTTATTTTAAACTGTGCCGCCAGGGACGGATACTGCCATTTGTATAATAGGCATAGACCGCAAATACTGACTCCAGCAATTGCTCGCAACCGTCCAGTTTTGAGTCTGCCATCGCCTGGAAAGAGACCATGCGGTACATGGGTAGCATCTCCAGATTATTTAATGAACTGAGTGGCTGAAAGGTGGCGCACGCCAGTGACCGCCCGGACTGCCGCACATGCACATTAAACATATCCACCACGGCCAACTCTAACTGCTGGCCATCCATTAAAGCCAACTGGTACTGTTTTTTATTCAGTTGCGCCACGCTGAGCACCGCATTTATGGCCATTGTGTTTGAAGTCATCGGCATATCCCTACTCAAAAGACGCAGCATAAAGCGCCGCCAATTTGCATAACAGCCGCAGTTTGCATTAAATTAACCATATCAGATATGCGCCACTGAATGAGACGACAGCTTGAAGAAATATGAAATCATCGCCGAAGAAATCGCCAGCGCCATTCAGCAAGTCCTGTTAAAACGCGGCGATAAATTACCATCTATCCGGCAAATACAAGTCAGCAAGCAAGTGAATGCCTCGACCGTTTTCCAGGCTTATTACCTGCTGGAAGCCCGAGGGCTGGTGGTGACGCGCCCACGTTCTGGCTATTACGTGGCCGGCCCTTTGCGCAGTGAACGCCTGCTGCCGCACACGGCCAGCGATACCGGCCTGCCCACCACTCTGCAAATCAGTGACCTGGTTTTCACCTTGCTCGAACGCATCAAAGATCCGCAGCAGATCCCGTTTGGATCAGCCTTTCCCAGCCCGCTATTATTTCCGCTATCGAAACTGGCAGATCATATGGCAACCACCGTCCGCCGCATGCAACCGCAGGATACCGTGAGTGACATTGGGCAGGGCGATGCAGAGCTCAGGCGGCAAATTGCCTTGCGTTATCAACTGGATGGCAAGCATACCGACCTCAATGATATTGTCATCACCAATGGCGCGCTGGAGGCGCTTAACCTGTGCCTGGCGGCGGTGACGCAACCGGGTGACAGCGTGATCATTGAATGCCCCACCTTTTATGCCGCCTTGCAAGCGATTGAGCGCATGGGACTCAAAGCCATTGAAGTGCCCAGCCACCCTGAACACGGCCTGGACCTGGACGCGCTGGAGCGCGCCATTCTTCAGCACAAGCCCAAGGCCTGTTGGCTCATGACCAACTTCCAGAATCCGACTGGCAGCCTGATGCCGCAAGACAAAAAACAGGCATTAGTCGCACTGATCACACGCTATCAGTTGCCACTGATTGAAGACGACGTGTACAGGGAGTTATATTTTAGCAAACAGCGCCCTTTGCCTGCCACCACCTGGGATAAAGAAGGCTGGGTCATGCATTGCAGCTCCTTCTCCAAATCACTGGCGCCGGGTTACCGCGTCGGTTGGGTGTCGGCGGGCCGCTTTAGTGAACGGATTACGCGCCTGAAAATCTCCACGACCCTGGCCACCTCTATCCCGGCACAGCAGGCGCTCGCGAGTTACCTGAGCAAGGGCGGCTATGACAAGCATTTACGGCAGCTGCGCCACCAGCTGATGTTGCAGCAACTCCAGTTTTCGCAGGCCATCCACCAGCATTTTCCAGCACAGGTACGCTTTACCTTGCCGCAAGGCGGTTATTTTTTATGGCTACAGTTGCCAGGCGGGCAGGACAGCCTGCAACTGTTCCAGCAAGCCATTAATCACAATATCAGTTTGGCCCCAGGTCATATGTTTTCGTCCCAGCAGCAATATGCCAGCTACATCCGTCTCAACTATGGCCATCCTTTTACGCCAGTCAATCAGCAGGCAATTGCCACCCTGGGCAAATTAATCAAACCCGTTCATTAAGAAAAGCAATGCGATACCACGGCATCTGATATGGTTTTTTAATTAAAAACTGAATCTGTTTATACCCGCATTCTTCTTCTACACTGCACCCGTCTGATTGATTCGAGTGCCTGTATGACTTCACACCGTAGCAAACCCATCATCCCGATTGTGGCAGCGCCCGTCACTGAGCAAACCATTTCGCTTTACCAGAAAACCCGCAAAGTCTATCCGCGCTCGGTCAGCGGCTATTTTAAAAACTGGCGCTGGCTCATGATCTGGCTGACCCAACTGGTGTTTTACGGCATGCCCTGGCTGCAATACGGTGATCGGCAGGCGGTTTTACTTGATCTCAATGCGCATCGCTTCTACCTGTTTGGCGTGGTGATCTTTCCGCAGGATTTGTTTTACCTAGCGTTGCTGTTGATTGTCTGTGCCCTCGGCCTGTTTCTGTTTACCGCAGTGGCCGGGCGGCTATGGTGCGGTTTCTCCTGCCCGCAATCGGTCTACACAGAACTCTTTTTATGGATGGAGCGCACGATAGAGGGTGACCGCATGGCCAGGCAAAAACTGGACGCACAATCCTGGGGCTTGCGCAAAACCGGTATCAAAGCCAGTAAACATAGCGCCTGGCTGGTTTTTTCATTGGTAACCGGATTTACCTTTGTCGGCTACTTTACCCCTATCCGTGACTTACTGGTCGACGTGCAACAAGGACAATTGGGGGACTGGTCTTTCTTCTGGCTGGGCTTCTACAGCCTGGCGACCTACGGCAATGCGGGGTTTTTACGCGAGCAGGTGTGCAAACACATGTGCCCTTATGCCCGCTTTCAAAGCGCTATGTTCGACAACCATACCCTGATTGTGGCGTATGACAGCGCACGCGGTGAACCCCGTGGCGGCCGCAGCAAAAGCCAGGACTACCAGGCGCAGGGCCTGGGCTCATGCATAGATTGCAATATTTGTGTGCAGGTGTGTCCGGTAGGCATCGATATCCGCAATGGCTTGCAATATGAGTGCATTAGTTGCGGCCTGTGTATTGATGCCTGCAATGACGTGATGGACAAAATGCAGTATCCGAGAGACTTGATCCGCTTTTCCGCGGCGGGCTTGAGCGGCCAGCACCAGTTAAGCAAGCACCTGTTACGCCCGCGCGTACTCATTTACAGCGGACTATTTCTACTGATTACGGGCTGGATGGTCTACGGGCTGCTGCACAAACCGGACTTCAAGGTCGATGTCATGCGTGACCGCAATATCATGTACCGTGAAACGGCGCAGGGCGTAGAGAACCTGTATCAGTTACACCTAACCAATGCGACTGAACACACGCAGCGCTACCAACTGCGGGCTACCGGCCTGGACGGGCTTAAAGTAGAAAGTGAGCAGACACTGACTGCGGGGCCCACAGAAGAGATATTGTTGCCGGTGAGCCTGGCCTTACCCGCCAGCGAGCAGCGTGGCAGCCAGCGCATCAAGATCGAGGTGACTGCGCTCGCCAATGGCGAAACCGTGACGACAGACAGCACCTTCTACCTCCCCTGATGAAACGACTACCCCTTGGCCCGCGTGATTTTGCCTGTGACAGCGAAGGTTGACCACCTTCGCTCAACCAGCCAAATCGAGTACGCGGGTCTTTTTTTGCGGCAGCATTTTCAGTAAGAGCCTATACGTTTCGAGGTCAAAATGGAGGAGCGTTTTTTGTTCGCGCAAGGCCTGCAAACTGTCATCGTCCGTCGCCACCCCCAGATACACCCAATGCTCAAACACATGCACCTGGCGCAAGTCATTTTCCAGGTTATATTCTTCAATGCCTATCTTGCCACGGTATGGCCAGGCTTTGAGCTGATGTGCCATCAACGCCTGCTGCATACGCAAGGCGTGTATTTCTGGAGGCTCTTTTCCGCAACAGACGCCCTTGCAGCGATTAAGCGCAAAAGCGGAACACGCGCCACTGCCACCGGGTTCGAGTCCAATCATTTTTGCGCATAAATGACTCATGTCAGTGATTTTGCGCAAGGCCTCTACCGCCTGCCGTTTGCTTTTAAAAATCCCAAACAACTGCCTGAGCTGGCTAGGGTCAATATCGTCTTCATTGACCAGGGTCAGTAATGAGGTTGTCGAAAGTGAAGCCGGGCGTGAAGGATTGCCAACGGCCAGTTGCCAACTGAACAAGGACTGCTCTCGCCTTGACGGCCGTTGATATAAGGGCGAATGCTGCCGGACCAGGCGTGACTCAAGCAACAAGGCGCTCAACTCACCCGCAGTCGGAATCCACTCAAACTTTTTCATTTCCTGCGTCAGCCGTTTTTCCTTACTCGCCTCACTGGTCAGATGTGACAACACACGCGCCCGCAGATTAGTGGCTTTGCCAATATAAAGCGGCACATCCTTGTCCCCATAAAATAGGTACACGCCTGGCGCTTCGGGCAGCTCGCCCACCAGGCTGGCATCCACATGCGGCGGCAATGCAGGCACCGCCATGAGTTTTTGCGCAGCGGCCTCTACCGCCCCGTCACCGAGGTCGCGCCGGGCATCATGAAGCATGACTAAAATCGCTTCCACATCGCCCATGGCGCGGTGGCGGGCGAGACCGCTAATCTGGTGACGTTCAACAATGGCATCAATGCCATGACTGTAAAACTGGGGATACAACAGACGTGACAGTTTGACGGTACATAGCACTTTGGGGCTGAAGCTCACGCCGATACGCTTGAATTCGGTTTTAAGAAACCCGTGATCAAAACGCACATTGTGCGCAGCCAGCACCGAGCCTTCCAATAAGCTTTGCAGTTTCTCTGCCACTTCAGAAAACAAAGGCGCATCGGCAACCATCTCGTCGTTAATGCCGGTCAGTGACTGGATAAACGGCGGAATCGGCTGCTGTGGATTGACTAGTGTTTGCCAGCGCACGGTTTCAACGCCATGATCAAAACGCACCAATGCAATTTCGGTGATCCGGTCTTTTAATGGGGTTGCCCCGGTGGTTTCAAGGTCGAGAAAAGTTACGGCAGGCAATATCACGCGGAAAAGTTCCTACTGCACATCAAAATAGTGGCGAAATGGCTGGGATGAGTGTCATTTTAACGCACTTTGGCCTGTTCACCGTGGCAGCCAAAGTTTGCCTTAAAAATGCGCTTCAGCAGGCAGATTTGCCATCAAATCGCAAAAAGAGGTGTGTGATGTCTCATATCTTATACAAAAGCAGTGTTTCTCCTACAAAACACCTATAGACACCCTTCTCAATTGATGCTGTAATTACCAATTACATATTAATGACAATATAATTTTAACTTCATGCCTAACTTATATTTGGAAAACCAGTTGTGCTTTTCGCTTTACTCGGCCACCCATGCTTTGCTGCGTTCTTACAAGCCTGATTTGGATAAACTCAATCTGACCTATCCGCAATACCTCGTATTGGTTGCCCTGTGGCAATACAAGCAACTATCGATTAAAGATATCGCTGAAAAGCTCATGCTGGAACCTGCGACGATTACACCGGTAGTCAAGCGCCTGGAAGCAAAAAAACTGACCAAGCGTACCCGGCAGAAAGATGATGAGCGTGTGGTCATTGTCAGCCTGACCGAAGAAGGACAGGCCCTGCGCACAAAACTCTCAGAAGTGCAAAAACGTGTCGCTTGCGATACCGGCTTGAACAGTACCGCGTTTGAGAATCTCAATAAGACCCTGAATACGCTGACCAAAAGCGTGACAGCCAAGATCCCAAACTACTAGACCGATGGTAGTTTAGCCTGACCCGACCAGGCATCAATAAAAAGAGGAGCATCGGCTCCTCTTTTTATTTGCTGACTCAACAGCGTGGGCGCTTTATGTCCTGCATCCAGGCCCTCTTCAAACGATCAAATCAGCCCCATGATTGTGGTATGGAATCACATTTCTTGTGAAAACACTACACAAAAGCCAAGGAGAGTATGCTGAAAGTACGCATCTCCCCGAAGCGCCCTAGTGGCTGGTAGAAGCCGTGGATCAAAAGAAGGCGCGTTTAAACTGCATTCGCCATTTGCTGAGCCAGATTGACGATGGCGAAGTTGGCCATACGCAAGTTGTGCGGCGCAAACGGGTATCCCACGCGGATGACATCCGCGGCCCGGTCCCCAAAGAAATGTTTGTGCCGGCCAACTATTAATCCGGCATATTCAATTGCCGCATAAATGTCTGGAAAGACCCTTTGGTGGCGTGTAACGCTTGCAGCTTGGTCACAGACTCATCCAGGGCATCGCTCATCAGTTCCAGCGCGTCTTCATCCAGGCGCAAACTCATCGCACCGATTTCCAGCTCGATAGTGCGATGCGTTTCGCAATAATGGACGCGGAATCCGGCCTGGCCAGACAATAGAATTTTTTTACACATAGCTTCCTCATTCACAATTAATCCCCCGTTTTTTATGCGCGCAACTGCGTGGCAGCCTGCTCGTGTTCATTGACCAGCAAGGTCCATTGCACGCACATGCGACGCGACACCCGACAAATCAATTCTGAATCGGCGTATTCAGGGGCGGTCAGTGTTTCGGCCAGGCGCAAGGCCTGTTTGGCCAGGTCGTAGGTTGGTTTTTTAATATACAAGGTGGCGATATACAGCAATGACGCCATGACGGACTCGGCGTCAGGCAGGCTGGGGTCATAGCGTATCGGGTGGACATTCATTACATTCATGGCAATCTCTCTTTTTAAAGACTCATCTCAATCTCGGTCTGCATCACAATGCGGGCGGCCGCCTTGCGCAACATTTCGTTAATCACGATAAAGTTGCCTGCCTCAAACTTCAGCGTGGTACCGCCAACTTCGAGTTCCACCATGTCTGAAGATTGATGATAAAGCACCTTGCAGGCGGTTTTTCCGGCCAACATTGTCTTGCCCACTACTGTGTGACGTTTCATCATGAGGCTCCTTTGCTAATCTTGAGTAAATGATAATAATTATCATTTACAAAGTCAAGCGGATTTACATGGCAACCAGGTTTACATGACATCTAGGAAAGATAAACAGCGGAAGAGGACAGAGAAACAGACCGAGTGAAATTAAGCCACTGAAATGAACCGAGAGAAACTGGCCGAATGAAGTTAAAGGAGTGACATCAGTCCGCCACAGGCGGCACATAGGCAAGCAAAAAGGCGGTGGCATCTTCACTGCTCATGGGCTTGCTTAACAGGTAACCTTGCATTTCGTCGCAGCCTTGCGCTTGCAAAAACGCTTTTTGTTCAGCCGTTTCTACGCCTTCGGCAATGGTTTTCAGCCCCAGGCTGCGCGCCAGTTGAATGATGGCGATAACAATGGCTTTGTCTTCATCGTCTGTGCTGATATCACGCACAAAGGTCTGGTCGACCTTGAGCTTGTACACTTTGAATTTTTTCAGGTAGCTCAATGAGGAGTAGCCGGTACCAAAATCATCAATGGAGAGGCGCACGCCCAGGCCATGCAGGGCATCCATCATGGCGACAGCCCCCTCTGGATTTTCCAGCGCCACACCTTCGGTCAACTCCAGCTCCAGGCATTCGGGTGAGACCTGGTAACGCTCTAGCGTAGATTTCACCAGCGCAGGCAGTTTGGGATCACGAAACTGGATACTGGACAGGTTAACGGAGACGGCAATGCCGTGAATACCCGCCAGACGCCAGGCATGCACTTGCTGCGCAGCCTGCTCCAGCACCCAGCTACCTATTGAAATAATCAGCCCGCTAGACTCTGCCAACGGGATAAATTCCGCAGGCGAGATAAACCCCAGCTGCGGGTGCTTCCAGCGCAGCAAGGCTTCTACGCCTAACAAACGTCCGGTATCCAAGGCCACCTGCGGCTGGTAATAGACGGCCAACTGCCCCAGCGCGACAGCGTGGCGCAAGGCATTAACCAGTTGCAGGTTACGCGCCGTTTGTACTTGCATGTGATTACTAAAAAAGCGGTAACTGTTACGGCTTTCTTTCTTGGTGCGATACATGGCCACATCGGCATTGCGCTGCAAGCTTTCCATGTCGAGGCCATCATCCGGATAAATGGCTACCCCAATGGAAGCGGTAATGGTCAGCTCATACTGGTCGATGACAAAAGGCTGTTCGACCGCTTTCAATAAACGCTCCACCACCTCTTTGGCAATCACGTGGTCAGCTTCGGCCAGCAAGAAGACGAATTCATCCCCACCCAGACGGCAAACGGTATCTTGCGGCCTCACCAGGGTCTCAAATCGCTTGGTCAGGGCGATCAGCAAGTTATCGCCATAGCGGTGCCCCAGGCTGTCATTTACATCCTTGAAGTGGTCCAGATCAAGAAACATTAGTGCAAATTGGCCATCCTGGTCCCACGCTTTTTCAATTTCCACAATCACGCGTTCGTTGAGCAAATTGCGGTTTGGCAAGCCGGTGAGTGCGTCATAATTGGCCAAGACGCGAATGCGTTCTTCGGCCTCTTTGCGTTTGGTGATATCGCGGATAAATGCGCTGAAGTAGTGCTCCTGCTCACGGTCGATTTCAACAATGGTCAGCTCGACGGGGAACTCACTGCCATCCCGGCGTAAGGCCGTGATCTCAATCAGCTTGCCCAGCAGGCGGGTTTGGCCGGTTTGTTGCAGGCGTCGCATGCCCTGACGATGCGCCTCACGGTGCTCCGGTGGCACAATCACATCTTCCAGCAGGCGGCCAATGACTTCGTTGCGTGTGTAGCCAAAAATATGGGTTGCCGCGCGGTTCCACTCGACGATCTTTCCCTCCATATCAATATTCACAATCGCATCCAGGGCATTTTCAAGCACCAGCCGCGCGCGTTGCTCACTGTCCCGCAAATGAGTCTGGATCAGGCTACGTTGCGCCTGTACTTCAAAACGGTCCAGGGCAAAATCAATATTAGCCACCATGCCTTGTAGCAAGCGCTGAATGTCCGGGTCAAACGCACGGTCACTTTCTGCATAGAGTGACAAGCACCCCGTGACTTGGCCTTCTACATGCAGCGGTAAGAAAGCCGCCGATTTCCAGTCGAATTCAAGGGCCTTGTCATGCCAGGGCGCACTGATGGGATTGGTTTGGAAGTCGTGCACCCAATACGGGTGATCTGACATCATGCTCAAGCCACAAGGGCCGTTGCCGCTAGGCTCAGCCGGGTCAGCTGAAATCACCACCTGCGCCAGGTAATCAACCCCTGAGCCAAACGCACTCACAATATGAATGCGTTTGTTGTCTGCGCCCAGCTCGCCGATCCAGGCCATATTGGCATGGCCCAGGTTCACGATAATGCGGCAGATTTGCTCAAACAGGCTGTATTTGTCCTGGCTTTGCACAATCGCCTGGTTGCACTGGCTCAAGGCCAGGTAAAGCTGGTTTAATTGCTGATGATGCTGCTTGACGGTAATACTCTGCATCCCAAGCTGACTGGCTTGTGAACGCAATTGCTGCCAGCCTGCCTGCACACTTTCTTCCTGGTCTGGCGAAAACTGCACGGGCGTATATACGTCGCTGGAATAAGTACTCTGCAATACCCGATTCACCGTTTGCAGGTCTTCGGCTTGCGTGGTTACAGAAATTGCCTGGGAACACCAGGCCAGCCATGTGGCCAGACCCCACATGCCAATACCAGCAGCCAGCAGGACAATGATCAGGGAATGTGAAAATGGTAATAGATCAGAGGTCAGCAGACCCAGGCAAATCAACAACGCAAAAAGGCCCATCAGCCACAAACGCCTGATAAGCCTGACCTGCCTTGCAGATGTGTGTTGTTGTGCAGACATGGATGTTTAGCTTAAGCCCCCGTCCACTACTGTAAGGGATGTGATTAAAATCAAATCCTAAAATACGCATGCGAATGCCCGGTAATTGGCTCATTCAGCAGGGCGCTAACGCCAGAGTGAGACTGATCGCCCGCGATCAAAGCGCCAGGCATTGCCTGTCATGTGCCTGGCCAAATCATCACGGCACGCCTGAGGATGACTTCACCGTGGCAATCACACCTCAACGGCGTGCCCCTAAAACTCTCGGCCCTGAAGTTGCGTCACTAGTGGGCCCAGGCCATTTGCCCGCAGCCGAGCAACTTGGCCTGGTACATGGCCTTGTCGGCCGCAGACAACACCTGCTCTATGGCATCGCCCTCCCGGCACAACGTGAGACCAATGGAAGTACCCAGACGGCATACGTTATCCTGGATAAGAAACTCAGGCTCGAATACCATCAGGCACTTCTGCGCCACCATTTCTACTGGCGCCTTGCCCTCTGTTGGCAAGTCAGACAACACCACCACAAATTCGTCACCGCCTACCCTGGCCAGGGTATCACTACCGCGTATCACCTTGCTCAAGCGTTGCGCCACTTCAATCAATGCCAGATCGCCTGCTTCATGGCCAAGCTGGTCATTCACGGCTTTAAAGCCATCCAAGTCCAGATAAAGAATGGCGGTGCGGTTGTTTTTCAGTTTGGCCAGCGCGATCGCCTGTTGCAACCGGATGGAAAGCAATTTTCGGTTCGGCAAGCCAGTCAGTGCATCGTGGTGGGCGACGTGGTTCAACTCCTCATTCTGCGCCGAAATCTTGTGGTAGGCGTCCTTGAGTGAACCAATCAAATCTTCATTCTCAAAACTGATGCGCGCCGCTTGCCGCAACGAATGATTAAAGCGGTAAGTCACGCCTATCATCAACAAATAAAAAATGACACTGAACACCACCATGACCACATTTGACACGCCATCCCCGAAGGAAAACATCAGCATGGTCGGCAGCATGGCTGGCAAGCTAAACGCAAAAAAAGCCGGAATACACGACGCCATGGTGACCACCCCGCCCATCACCATCGCCTGGAT
>CAKZJM010000229.1 GCA_936943315.1 uncultured Methylophilus sp.
CAGCCGTGCACTTGCTGTATGAGGGGTAGCAACTTGGCGGAACCACTGCCCCAAATGAAGAAGGTTTCAAAAATGGCTTTGCCCGCTTCAATGCGGCTGCTTTTAACCAGTTGTTGGGCTTCATGGGCAGAAGCCGTCAATCCGCTTTGCTTGATATTGGCTAAGGCAATACGGTTGCTTTTTTGGTCAATAAGATAAGATAGCCAGCCGAAAAACGCACCTGTTGTATGTACCCAACGAAGTGGCAGGCAAGCCATGGCTCTACAGAAAAACAGCAGCATGAGACTAATTTAAACGCATTCTGTTAAAATTCGGGATTAACCCTTATGTTAACAAAATGTGGTTTAAAAACCCGCCTTTGTTTATTTATTATTTTGAAACACACTCAGCCCTCTTACCAAGAGCCTGCCTGCCGGGCGGCATTGCACCATCACGGGTTAAATAGCTTTGATGCCTGGTGGAGCCGCGAGATTGACTGGTTTGAAGCGCCCAATCAACGCCGAGGGGGCTGGAGCGGGGTGGGCAGATTGGTACTGCCACTGGACAATCAGCCCGCGCTGACCTTGTTTGTCAAAAAGCAGCAAAATCATGGCCGCCGGTCCTGGTGCCATCCTTTGGCCGGTGAGCCGACTTTCAGGCGCGAGTTTGATCGCTTACAGGCCCTTGCTGCCGCAGGTATCCCAGCCCCTAAAGTGCTCATGTATGCGGAATCATTGCAGGCAGGAAATCAGCGCGCCATCCTCGTCACGGAAAACCTGCATGGGTTTACCGATCTCGAACAGCTATTGCCAGCCCTGCTGGCTCAACAATTAGGCATCCGCAGGACAGTACTACGGGCTGTTGCAAGGCAAATCCGCCGCTTTCACGATGTGGGCTGGGTGCACCGGGCGCTGTATCCCAAGCATATTTTTGTCCGTACTGGGGATGTGGCGCCAGAAGTCGCCTTGATTGATCTCGAAAAAGCCAGGAAAAGCCTGGGTGCCTGGCGGCGTGCACGGTTTGATCTGGCGGCTTTGCACCGCCATACAGACGGGTTGAGTAGGAGCGACCGGCTGTATTTTTTCAAGCAGTATTTACATGGCGAGGCGTTTTCGCATCCTCTAGGCAAAAGCGATAAATGCTTACTCAAACTGATTACGCAGCGTAGCAAGCGATAATGGATCAGAAATATATGGAACACACCTTGCCCAAATTTAGTATTGGCCTCGTCAATTACAAAACACTGGACCTGACCAGAACCTGTTTGAATTTCCTTAAAAGTCACTTCGATAGCGGTGCACTGAGTGCTGATGCGGTAGATGTTTGGGTTGTGGACAATGATTCCGCTGACGAAAGTACGGCCTATTTGCGCAGCTTGGACTGGATACACCTGATTGAGCGGCCATCACCGGGTAAAGAACAGGGATTCGCAGCCCACGGAGAAGGTCTGGACCTGATCCTGGACGCGATCAATACCGATTACCTGTTTTTAATGCATACCGATACATTCATTTATGAGCCGCAAGTGTTTATAGATTGCTTGCAGCGTATGCAACGCCAGCCCAAGATTGCGGCGATTGGCTGTTTGCATCAGCTGAACCGCGGCCATGTACGCTTGTTCTGGCGAGCGTTTACGGGTTTTTTCAAATATCACAACCGCCGGTTGAAACAGAGGCTAGGCCTGCCTGCACGCCAGGCACGTCCATATATCGAGCCTTACATCAAGAGCTTTTTTGCTTTATGGAATGTGGGTCTGATGAAAAAACTGGGCTACCGTTTTTACATGGATCAGCAAATTCCTGGCTATGTGCTGCAAGACAAACTCACGGCGCAAGGCTATATCATTGAGCGCATGTCGCCTGCGCGCCTGTTCCGATATCTTGACCATGTCGAAGCCGGGACAGTGGGTCTGGTCAGCGGCTATACTGCGCAAAACCGCCGCTTGCAACGCAAGCAGGCCTTGCTTAAACAATTACAGTCACAGCAGGAAAATACAAAATGACGATTTCTGACGGGATTTTGCCGATTGAAATGGAGAACGGGTTCTCTCTGGATGCGCAACAGGCCAAGGATATTGGCAGTCTGCTGGCAGAGGATTACGCGCAAGCGCAGCCATTTCCGCATGCCGTGATCGACAATATATTCCCCACAGCCTTTACGCAACGGTTACTTGATCATTTTCCGCAAGATCCCAAAGCACACGATAAAGTCTACGAAAAAGGCTATGGCGGCACGCACAAGCGCCAGATTTCTCCTTATGACTGTGACGAAACCTTACGTGCTGCATTTGCTCTGTTCAACTCTGCCCCTATGCTGCAATTTATTGAGGCATTGACCGGCATGAAAGGCTTGCTGCCTGACCCCTATTTTGCTGGAGGTGGCCTGCACGAAACTTCTGCTGGCGGCCTGCTTGGCATTCATGCCGATTTTCAGGTAAATGAAAGCCTGCAGTTGTATCGCCGCGTCAATATGCTGGTCTATTTAAACCAGGACTGGAAGCCGGAGTATGGCGGCAATCTTGAGTTGTGGGACAGGCAAATGCAGGCTAAACAGCAAACCGTGGCCCCCTTATTTAACCGCTGTGTGATTTTCAACACGGATGCCGACAGCTTTCACGGTCATCCTGACCCATTGACCACGCCTGAGGGCATTACCCGCCGTTCAATCGCATTGTATTACTACCAGGCCTTACCTATCCCTAACGAGCAGGGCGAATCCCGTCATACCCTGTATGTGGCGAGGCCACAGGATGATGCTGTCACCAAGGCGCAGGTAAAAAAAATGATGAAAAAACGCGATAAACGCGCAAAAAAAATGTTCTCTGGTGAGGCCAGCTGGCTGGAGCAAGCGAAGCAGTGGTGGAAGTCGCGTTAATGGCGGCAAGCGCTGACGCAGTCATGGCGTCTCCTTTGTGTGAGGTCGTTGATGCTGCAGGAACCATCCCGTTAGTCAATCATACGGCGTTGACCGACTTGGCAGCCGTGCGCGTATTGCCTCAGCGCCGTTGGGTGTTTCGTGCCTTATGGTCTGGTCAGGCGGTTTTCGCCAAGGTGTTTGTCGGCGCACAAGCAGAAAAATACGCGGCGCGTGATGCGCAAGGCTCACGCTGGCTTACGCAAGCGGGGTTGGCGACACCGCCGTTGTTATGGCAAGGGAAGTCTCTAGACCAGCGTGCCACTGTCCTTGTTTATGCCGCGATTACCCCTGCCGAAAATGCTGATGTCTGCTACCGATCCCTGCCGTCTGCCCAGGCCTTTGAATTGTTGAAGCAACTGGTAAACGCGCTGGCTGCCCAACATGCGGCTGGATTGATACAAACAGATTTGCATCTGAAAAACTTTCTGGTTGCGGATCACCAGATATGGTCGCTGGATGGCGATGGTATCCAGCAGGCCAGGCTGACTAAACGCCAAGCCTACCGTCAGTTGGCCGAGCTCTTATCTAAAATACAGGTACTTGACCAGTATGCCTGGGTAGCTAGACTGTTGACTGAATATGATCAAGCCCGGGGTTGGGACGCCACTTTGCCTGCGGCTACTTTATTGGGCTGGGCCAAACGCATGAAGGCACAGGAGGTCGAGCGCTATGTCACCCGCAAAATCTTCCGCACTTGCAGTGATGTGATCTGGCAGCAGACCAGCCAGAGTGCACAGGCCGTCAGCACGTCAGGTGGCTTGCATGTCACCGACTTGCCTGCGCTGGAAGTCGCCATGCACGTTGGCGCGGTGTTAAAGCCCGGTAATACGTGCACGGTGGTGCATACGCATTTGCAGGATCAAGCTGTCGTCATTAAGCGTTATAACATCAAGGATTGGTTGCACGGGTTGAGCCGCGCCTGGCGGCCCAGCCGCGCGGCGGCCTCATGGCGCAATGCGCATCGCTTGCAGTATTACGGTATGCTGACGCCACAGCCGTTATTGATGTACGAACGCCGCTATTGTGGCTTGGCCGCGCCTATTTTGTCTCGGCTTATAGCCCATGGCCGGATGCGCTGGCTTTTTTTGAACGCTGCACAGATCAGCGTTTGCGCGAGAAAGTGATCCAGCAGTTGGTGACGCTGTGTTATCAGTGGTTTTTGCTCAAGATTTCGCATGGCGATATGAAAGCGACCAATCTGCAAGTCACGGATCAGGGCGAAATTGTGGTGATGGACCTTGATAGCATGCAGCAGCATAGGCGATCACAACTGGCCTTACGCGCGCATGTCAAAGATATCCGTCGGTTGCTGCAAAATTGGAAACACGATACTTCACTGTATAATGCGCTGGTGAAATCGTTTTACCTGATTTATCAGGACCATACGCCACTCCGATTAGCGGGCATTTCCATTTAATTATTTAGTCATTACGCGAGTTTCTGCATGATTGTTTTAGGTTTATCCGGTGCCTTGGGGCATGACGCTTCTGCTGCCATTTTGGTGGACGGCAAGATTGTCGCTGCGGCGGAAGAAGAACGTTTTATCCGTGACAAGCATGCCAAAAATCATTGGCCCTATGAAGCTGCCAAGTTCTGCATGAAACAGGCAGGCATCACCCCAGACCAGGTAGATCTCGTTGCTTTTCCATATGGTGAAATTCCGCTGACCTCGGCTGCGCGCTGGCATTACGCCAAACGCTACTGGTATGCACCAGACCGTTCACTGGATGCGATTTTTAACGGTAACCGCCGTTTCCGCCGCAACCGTGACAAATCACTCAAACTGATGGAAGAATTGGGCTTGACCAAAGCCAAATATGTGCCGGTTGAGCACCATCTGGCGCATGCATCCAGTGCTTACCACCTGAGTGGATTTAAAGAAAAAACAGCGATTGTCGGCATTGATGGTAAAGGTGAGTATGCGACAACCTTTTTTGGCTATGGCGAAAACGGCAAGATTCACAAGATAAAAGAATTCTATGACCCGGATTCACTGGGTGGCATGTATGGCGCCATCACGGAGTACCTCGGGTTTGAAATGCTCGATGGTGAGTTTAAGGTCATGGGCATGGCGCCTTATGGCGACCCTAATAAGTATGACTTAAGCCGCCTGGCCAAGTTTGAAAATGGTGAGCTCATCATCAACACCGAATACGTGAATGTCGTGGGTTTGCGCCGCTATAAGGAGCAAGGCCCTGATGGCAAATCTAAGGGGTATTACTTCACGCCTAAACTCATTGAGTGGTTAGGGCCCAAGCGCGAAGGTGACGAGATCGACGATCCATATATCCATTATGCGGCCAGTGTGCAAAAGCTACTCGAAGACTTGGCCTTGCAGATGATTGAGTATTATCTGGGCGATATCATCCGCGAGACCGGCAAAATTGTGATGGCTGGTGGCGTCGCGCTTAACGTCAAGCTGAATCAGCGCATTATCGCCTTGCCACACGTCAAAGAATTGTTTGTGCAGCCCGCTTCTGGCGACAACGGCACCAGCCTGGGAGCAGCGACGTATGCAGCGCACCTGGCGGGCGAAACCATCCATAAAATGGAACACGCCTACCTCGGGCCCGCGTACACCAATGAAGAATGCATCGCTGCCTGTGAAGCGCATCCGGCCAAGCCCATCTTTACCCGCGTAGAAGATGGCCCACGTAAAGCGGCGGAGTTGCTGGCGGCAGGGAATCCTTTGGCCTGGTTTCAGGGCCGCATGGAGTTTGGCCCGCGCGCGTTGGGTTGCCGCAGTATCCTAGGGGACCCAAGCTTTCCTGGCGTGGCTGACCGTATTAATGCGCAGATTAAATACCGTGAACGCTGGCGGCCATTCTGCCCGAGCATGCTCGACCGTGTGGCAGAAGATATCCTGCAAACCGATCATCCGGCGCCATACATGACGTTTACCTTTGATGTGAACCCGGCCTGGAAAGCACGTATTCCAGAAGTGGTTCACGAAGATGGAACGGCGCGCGCGCAAATCGTTACCAAGGCAACCAATCCACGCTATTACGCCTTGATTGAGCATCTCGAGCAATTGCGCGGCAATGGTGTGGTGCTCAATACCTCACTCAATCGCCGGGGCGAGCCCATGATTTGCAGCCCGACCGATGCCTTGAACATGTTTTATGGCTGCGATCTGGAGTATTTGATGCTGGAAGATATTCTGGTCACGAAATCAGCTTGAAGCTTTGCGCTTCAAGCAGCCTCTCCTAAACGGTGCATATTGATTTAAGTCATTGAATCGTCTAAAAAAACCATCAAATCTGGTAATTCAGTTTGACGTCTTGCACCAGTTTGGCGATAATCGCAGGTAGGGAACCTGTTTGGATTCATATATATTACGACCCTAAACTGTGACTAAATAGCAAGTTCAAAGCAGTTCATCAGGATAGTTCATCAGGTAGTTAAAACACAGTTGAGCGATAGTCAATGAAACAATCTCACATTGAAGTAACAGAACGCATCATCGAGCGCAGCCGTCCG
>CAKZJM010000230.1 GCA_936943315.1 uncultured Methylophilus sp.
TCCCACACTGGCAGTAGAAATATTGCCGTATTGCGTTTGGTAAGTGGCAGAATTTTCCGCGCAATGTTGCGCCATGGCACGTAAATCCTTCATATCTAGCAACAACATGCCTTGGTCATCTGCAATCTTGAAAATGGCATTTAGCACACCACCCTGCACATCATTCAGGTTTAACATGCGCGCCAACAGCAACGGTCCCATTTCGCTCAGCGTAGTACGCACCGGATGGCCTTTTTCGCCAAACATATCCCAGAACATGACCGGATAGGCTTTATTGGTGTAGCCAGTGAGTCCCAATTGCTGTACGCGAGCGTCGACCTTGGCATTGCCGCCCCCGACCTGGCTCATGCCGGATAAATCACCTTTGACATCGGCCATAAATACCGGCACACCAATCCGTGAAAACTGCTCTGCCAAGCTTTGCAAGGTCACGGTCTTCCCCGTGCCGGTCGCCCCGGCAATCAGGCCGTGACGGTTGGCCATCCGCGGCAGCATCACGCTGTCGGTATCGTTATTTTTCGCGATGAGCATGGGTTGAATCATGGAGGGCACTCGAACAATTAAAGTTAAGTTTGAGTATAGGCGATGGCCGAAAAAAGGGGAAGGTAGAACAACATTCTTACCGCCGATAAACGCCGAGCAACGCCGATAAAGGCTTTTCCAGGGGCGCCCAGCCAGCCTTTAGTCAAATTTTAATCGGCGTTTATCCGCGTTTATCGGCGGTAGAAACAAGGCTTGAATGTGGCCTAAAAATCACCACGCCGGGCCTTTTCCATGAGCTCTATCAGCGCATTTTCCAGCTGTTGTGCGGAGGCTTGGGCTCTGGCCGTGGGCTGTTTGATATTTTTTAAATCATGCGTGGGCCTATCCAGGCCGAGAAAAAGCTGTCGTTTGCCACTGGCATCTGCTTTTTCATAAATGGCCAGGCGGCAAGGCGCGAAGACCAGAAATTCGGGATGGTCGAGGATAATGTCCGTGCCCATGCTCAGGTTGCAAAACGTCCGTACTTCTTTGACACCTTGCGGGTCCTGGCCACGCTGCTTCATATGGTCGCCAATCGGGAAGTTGGCCGGATTGACGAAATTCATGCCCTCGGAAATCGATTTCAGGCTATCTACCAGGTCCTGGTAGCTGACCCCTTGCTGCACCGGTACCTCATAAATGGCGTTATCCAGATCAACATCCGGCATGCCATGACCGATCACACGGACATGGCCTGGCGCAGCACAGGCCGGGGTGAAACTAACCACAAGCCAGCATAGACATACGATCAATAAGCGCATGATGAAGCCCTTTTAATAGAGGTGTCGATTACAGCACGTCGGGCCTCGCGGCGGTGTAACTGTAGTCACACTCTCATTCGTCCAGAATTTCGCTATTACAGATCTTCGCTTTTACAAATCTTGGTGCAAAGCGCGCTGTACAGTGCGTTTGTCGTATTGCGGTGACAACATGGTAATAAAATTGAGCATGTAGTCCCGCAAAAACGCATCGCGGCGCACACCGAGGAAGGTGGTGCTATCGGGGAACAAATGGCTGCAATCCAGGCTTTTAAGCGGGGCGTCACGCGCTTCTTCATACGCCATATTCGCAATCAGGCCGATACCCAAACCGAGGTTGACGTAAGTTTTAATCACATCGGCATCAATCGCAGTAAACACCACATTGGGCTGCAAACCTGCGTCATGGAATACCTTTGAAACAAGCGTACCGCCCGTGAACGCAAAGTCATAGGTAATCAGCGGATAATCCGCCAAGTCTTTTAAGGTCAGTGTTTTTTTAGCCAGCAATGGGTGCTGTGGCGGCAGCACCAGACAGCGGTTCCACTCATAGCATGACAGGCAGGACAAGCGATCATCGTTACTGATATTTTCGGTCGCAATACCGACATCGGCTTCGCCAGAAGCCACCAGCTCGGTCACTTGTACCGGATTGCCCTGGTGTATCGTCAGTTTAACGTTGGGATATTGCGCAATAAATTGCTTCACAGCCGATGGTAAACGGTAACGCGCCTGCGTATGCGTGGTGGCAATCGTCAGCTCACCCGTATCTTCGCGGCTATATTCGTCGCCCACGCGCTTGATGTTTTGCATATCCAGCATGACACGTGCAGCCAGCTCGACGATTTTGCGCCCCGGCTCAGTCACACCAATCAGGCGCTTGCCGTTACGCTGAAAAATCTGCAACCCCAGCTCTTCTTCGAGTAACTGAATCTGCTTGCTGACGCCAGGCTGTGAGGTATGCAATACTTCAGAAGCGGCCGAGATATTCAGGTTTTGCCGGACGACCTCGTGCACATAGCGTAACTGGTGAAATTTCATTACCAACCCAATATAACCAAAAGCTATATCATAGAACAATTGATTATTAAATCAATCATTAAAAGCCTGATATTATCCCGCGGTTATATTTTCACAAGATACTCCTCATGGAATTCGGATACATACTGGCAGGGTTTGTCGTTGGTTTTTTGGTTGGTTTGACGGGTGTAGGGGGCGGCTCTTTAATGACGCCTATCTTACTGCTGATTTACAACATCAAACCAGCCGTCGCCGTCGGCACTGACCTGTTGTACGCCTCAGTGACCAAGTCGGTGGGTATTTTCGCCCATGGCAAGCTGGGCAACATCGACTGGCGTATTGTCAAACGGCTGGCCTTAGGGAGCGTACCCGCTTCTGTGCTGACTTTATGGGCGCTGCACAGTATGGATCTGCAATCGGGCAATGTCGTCACGACCATTAAATTCTGGCTTGGCATTGCCTTAATTGTGACATCAGCAGCGGTGCTATTGCGTAACAAACTGATGTCTCTGGTAGCGAAAGAGGAGTGGATTCCTGCACGTTTTGTCCCTGGTGCCACAGTCGCTTTGGGTGTGATCCTGGGCGGGCTGGTCACCCTGACTTCGGTCGGGGCTGGCGCCTTGGGCGTCACCGCGTTGATCCTGCTCTACCCCAAAGAAAAAATCACCACCATCGTTGGCAGTGATATTGCACACGCCGTCCCGCTGACACTGGTGGCGGGGTTGGGCCACGCTTCTTTAGGCACCATAGACTACAGTTTACTGGGCACATTATTGATAGGTTCTATCCCCGGCATCTATCTTGGCAGCCACATGAGTTCACGCGTGGCTGAGCACTGGGTACGCATTGCGCTGTCTATGATATTGATTTATGTAGGCTTTAAGCTCGTTTTCCATTAAAATATTGCCTCTTCGCTTTTTGCGAACAAAGTGACTCAAGCATGTACAAATACGATCCTATAGACCAACAAATTGTTAACGAACGTGTCGCCCAATACCGCGACCAAACCCGCCGCTACCTGGCTGGCGAGTTAACGGATGATGAATATCGCCCGCTGCGCCTGCAAAACGGCCTGTACATTCAACGCCATGCGCCCATGTTGCGCATTGCGGTGCCTTACGGCCTGATGTCCAGCAAGCAGTTGCGTAAACTGGCCGACATTGCCAAGCGCTATGACCGCGGTTATGGCCACTTCAGCACACGCCAGAACTTGCAGTTAAACTGGCCCAAACTGGAAGATACGCCGGATATTCTGGCTGAACTGGCCACCGTAGAGATGCATGCCATCCAGACTTCCGGTAACTGCATCCGCAATATCACGACTGACCAGTTTGCCGGCATTGCACCGGATGAGATCATTGATCCGCGCGCCATCGCCGAAATCATGCGCCAGTGGAGCACCTTCCACCCTGAATTCGCCCTTCTTCCACGTAAATTCAAGATTGCCGTCTCTGGCACTGAAAAAGACCGCGCGATTGTGCAAGCGCACGACATCGGCCTTGAGTTCTACAAAGACGCACAAGGCCAGATGGCGATCAAAGTGTGGGTTGGTGGCGGCCTGGGCCGTACGCCTATCCTGGGCACCGTGATTCGTGAGCATCTGGAGTGGCAACATGTCTTGTCTTATTGCGAAGCGGTTATCCGTGTGTACAACATCCACGGTCGACGCGACAACATTTACAAAGCCCGTATCAAGATTTTGGTGAAAGCCCTGGGCATTGACGAATTCAGACGCCAGGTTGACGAGGAATGGGCGCACCTGAAAGATGGCCCACTCACGATCACCCAAAACGAACTGGACCGCGTCGCCAAGTACTTTGAGCCTATGCCATAACATGATGCCGCATTTGATGCGGCCGTGGCCAGCAACCCAGCCTTTGCAGCCTGGGTAAAACGTTGCGTACAGCCACATCGTGTGCCTGGCTACCGCGCCGTGACACTGTCACTTAAGCCACATGGCAAAGCACCAGGCGATATCACCAGCGAGCAAATGCACGTAGTTGCAGACCTGGCAGACGCTTACAGCTTTGGCGAATTGCGCTCTTCGCATGAGCAGAACCTGATTTTGGCCGATGTGCAGTTGTCTGACCTGTTTGCTGTGTGGGAAAAAGCCCGTGCTGCTGGTTTGGCGACCCCTAACATTGGTTTGCTGACGGACATTATCTGCTGCCCTGGCGGCGACTTCTGCAGCCTGGCCAATGCCAAGTCCATCCCGATTGCCGAAGCCATCCAGATGCAGTTCGACAACCTGGATTACCTCTATGAAATCGGCGACCTGGAACTTAACATCTCTGGTTGCATGAACGCATGCGGCCACCACCATGTTGGCCATATCGGTATCCTTGGTGTGGATAAAGACGGTTCCGAATGGTATCAGGTTACCATTGGTGGCAAGCAAGGCAATGACGCCAGCATAGGCACTGTGATTGGGCCTTCATTCTCGGCAGAAGAAATGCCTGGTGTGGTCAAGCGCCTGATTGAAGTGTATGTACGCGAGCGCCATGACGAAGAGCGCTTTATTGATACCGTGCGTCGCTTGGGTGTCGCTCCGTTCAAAGCCCATGTTTACGCTGAAAAGGAAACTGCATAATGAGTCAACTGATTCAATTGGCGGCCAATGGTCATGCCAGCATTGTGGCAGATGAATGGACACGCGTTGTACCGCCCGCGCCCGCTGAAGAGTCTGTGCGTAAACAGGCCGGTAAAGTCGTTCTTTTTAAACTGACAGGCGAACCCACCTTTACCGCAGAACAGATCGCTAATACGCAGATTCCTGCCACTGGCAAGATTCTGGTGCCCCTGACCATCTGGCAAGCGCGCAAGGCTGAATTACAGCCTCGCCTGGCAGCTGGGGAGTTAGGCATTGTGTTGGCCACCCACGAAACTGCAGAAGCCCTGCAAGCAGAGTTTGCAGATCTCAACAGCCTGCCTATGATTGCAATATTCGTAGAACGCTTTGCCGATGGCCGTATTTTCACTCTCGGCGCCTGGCTACGTACGCGCTTTGGTTATAAAAACGAACTGCGCGCCATTGGTGACGTATTGCGCGATCAATTGTTTTTCCACAAACGCGCAGGCTTTAACAGCTTCCTGATCCGTGCTGACCGCTCCGCCGAAGATGCACTGGCCAGCCTGAACGATTTCAGCCAGCCCTACCAAGGCGGTGTGGCTGACGTGCCTGTCTGGCGCCGGGTGAACCGCGCATGAGTTTCGGCGTCAGCATGCTTAAACCGGCGGCCAATAACCCGGCCACACGCCCGGCACTGACAGACGAACTGGTCGCCAGCGTACACGCAAAGCGTGCGCAGGCGGTCGCTTTGCTACGTGCGGCAGCTGCTGAGTTTCCGGCCATCACGTTTGCCAACAGCTACGGCGCCGAAGATATGGTGCTGACTGACCTGATTGCCAAAGAAAACCTGCCTATCGAGATTTTCTCGCTCGACACTGGCCGCTTGCCTGCTGAAACCTACACCTTGATGGGTGACGTTGAGCAGACATATAGCATTAAGCCCGTGGTGTTTTTCCCCAAGCATGAAGCCGTAGAACATTATGTGCGCACCCAGGGCATTAATGCTTTTTATGAAAGCATAGACTTGCGCAAGGCCTGCTGCCATATGCGCAAAGTAGAGCCGCTGCAACGCGCCCTCACCGGCAAGCAAGCCTGGGTGACCGGGATGCGTGCTGAACAGGCAGCCACCCGCAGCAATTTGCCGACACGGGAATATGACGCCGGTAACAAGCTGGAGAAATTCAACCCGCTGAGTGACTGGACTGAACAGGAAGTCTGGGCTTATATCCGCCTGTTTGAAGTGCCTTATAACGCCTTGCATGACCAGTTTTATCCCAGCATCGGTTGTGCGCCTTGTACACGTGCCGTCGCCATGGGCGAAGATATCCGCGCGGGCCGCTGGTGGTGGGAAAACGACGAGAAGCGCGAATGCGGCCTGCATGTGCCGGAAGCCGCGCTGCCATCGCTCGAGTCGAGCGAGCTCTGATCGAGCCATTGCACAATTGACCCCGACGCGGCTCGCGCCGGGTCGGGGGCCTGCATTCAGAAAGAACACCGATGTCACATTCCGAATTCGA
>CAKZJM010000231.1 GCA_936943315.1 uncultured Methylophilus sp.
CGTGTTGTCGTTGCCTGTGTTGCTCGGGCTACTTTTTAGCCTGCTGAATCCCCAACTGGCCCAATACAAACTGCACAATACGCAAGCCATCGCGGCCACCGAGCACTCGCTGTTTGAGCGTGTGAATCATGCGCTGAGTTACCGCCTCAATTTGTGGGAAACCGGCTTGCACATGTGGCAGGCTGAACCGCTCACGGGCGTGGGGAGTAATAATTACAAACGTGCTTATGCGCAATACGCAAGTCGGGCCGATGATCCTTTTGTCGCGCATCCTACCCATAGCCATCATATTTATGTGGAGTGGCTGGCAGAAACCGGTTGCCTGGGTGGCCTCGGCTTGCTCAGCATCATCGTGTTATGTGCGCGCTGGTTCAGGCAGGCCAACCCCTGGGCACAACAGCAGGCTTGGCCGTATGCCGTGCCGTTGATGGTGATGTATTTCCCGATCAACACGACGCAACCCATGCTGGTCCCCTGGTGGTTTCCGGTGCTCGTGCTGCTGGCCTGCGGGTTTATCGCCAGCCTGGAAACGGAGGGGTAATCATGACCAATCCACCTCGACTGATGCAATACCAGGATGCCGATTGTTTTAGCGCCACCCTAGACCCTACTGTCGTGCGGGATTTGCCGCATGATCCCGCCATCAAACGCATTCTCGTCATCAAGTGGGGCGGCATGGGCGATATTGTCATCAGCACCGCCATCATGCAGGATATCCGCCTGGCTTTTCCAGAGGCAGAGTTGCACCTCAATACCATGCCTGCCTGGCAAGCGCTGTTTGCGCATGATTCCAGGTTCAGCCGGGTCTGGTGCGTCAACCTGCAACAGCGGCCAGGCCGCTGGCGCGCGTATCGGCAATGGCTGGCTGAAGTGGCGGCCATGCAATACGATTTAATTATCGACTTGCAAACCAATGATAAAAGCCGCGGGCTGCTGGCGATGCTGCGGCTAATGCATCAAGCCCCTGCCTTATTGCTGGGAAATCACCCGCGATTCCCTTACACCTTGCGCCAACCGCAGCAATTGTCAGAAGCGCATGGGTTTCAAATCATGCAGCAAACCCTGCTATCGGCAGGGATTCCTTTACGCACCCATCGGCCAACACTGCATATCGCGCCGTCTTCAGTGCAGGATGCCGAGCAGTTATTGGCGCAGCATGGTTTGCCATCCAAATCATTCGCCGTCTTTTTATGCGGCAGCCATGCGAGTGGTTGGACCAAACGCTGGGGTGCCAGCCATTATGGCGCCTTGGTTGAGGAGTGTATGCAGCGAGGCGAGCGCGTAGTGTTGCTGGGTGGGCGGGATGAAATCGAAGAATGTCTGGCGATTGCCCGCCAAAATCCGCAAGTTGTTGTGAACTTATGCGGTCAAACCAGCTTGCTTGAGGTGCCGGTGATTTGCAGTCATGCCAAATATATTGTCGCTAACGATACGGGGACTGCGCATCTGGCTGCTGCAACCGCTACGCCTATGACGGTGATTTGCGGCCCAACCAACCCATTACGCGTCAAGCCGCCTGGCGCACAGGTGATGGCTTTGCAACTGGATGTGCCCTGTAAAAACTGTTATGCCAAACAGTGTAGCCACCACTCGTGCATGCGCCAGTTGAGCCCGCAACAATTGTTGCCCTTTCTGCCACCCGCAGGGGCGGATCATGCCTAAAGTGATTTGGTGGGGGCGTTCTGACCACAATTATTCCCGTAACCGTATTTGCAGGCAGCTATTGCGAACGCTGGGTTATGAGGTGCTTGATTTTGTGCCGCGCATCAGTGCGTTGGCCGATGTAGAGGCGCAACTCAAAAGGTTGCCGAATGCTGATCTGGTATGGGTGCCATGCTTCCGGCACCGGGATGTTGCCGCGGCGACCCGTTGGGCACGCAAGAAAAATATCCCGGTGTTATTTGACCCGTTAATCAGTGCCTGGCAAAAGCAAGTGTATGAACGCCACAAATTTGCCGCTGACAGTGTACGGGCGCACAAGTGTCTGCTGCGTGAAAGCCATGATTTGCAAACGGTGGACATGGTGTTGCTCGACACCCAACCTCAGCAGCACATGTTTATCCAGCGCTTTAAGCTCAAGCCCGAAAAAACCGCCTACCTATATGTAGGTGCCGAACAACCTTTATTTGTGCCTGTAGACATGCCCACCGCAGCAGCACCAGTTGAAGTGTTGTTTTATGGCAGCTTTATTGGATTGCATGGTGTGGAGACCGTGATCGCCGCAGCCAGGCTCACCGCCAGTCAGCCGCATATTCGCTGGGTCTTGCTGGGTGATGGCCCGGCCAAGGCGCGCGCGCAAGCGCTGGCGGCAGGGTTAGCTAATGTGCGGTTCGAGGCTAGTATGCCTTATACCCAATTGCCGCAGCGCATTGCCCAAGCCGGGATTGTGCTGGGGGTGTTTGGCGACTCAGAAAAAGCCGGGCAAGTGATCCCCAATAAAGTCTTTCAGGCACTGGCATGCGGTCGTGCGGTGATTACGCGTGCCAGTCCGGCCTATCCGCAGGAGATTAGCAATCGACAGGATGGCGGACTGTGGCAAATTGAGGCAGCCAATCCGCAGGCCTTGGCGCAAGCGGTGATGCAATGGGCAGATGGCTCACCTGCCAGAGGGCAGGCGGCACATGAGCTGTACCGCACATACTTCTCACAGACAACGTTGCAACAACAGTTACAGACAGTCCTGGCTGCCATGGGAGTGACGTTTGCCTAAGACGCTACCCGCTAAAATGACCTCACCGCATATCCTCGTCATCACTTTGTCGAATATTGGTGACGCCATCATGACCACGCCAGTACTCGCCGCCCTGCATGCGCAGTATCCTGCGACACGGATAGACCTAGTGTGCGATGTCCGCTCGGCGGCTTTGTTTGCACCTTGCCCGTATCTCGGGCAGCGGTTTATCCGTGACAAAAAGAGTGGCTGGGCGGGCTATTGGCAACTGATAGCGAATTTAAGAAAAACGCGCTACGACATTGTGATTGATTTGCGTACTGATTTTCTGGTGTATTTACTCAGGGCAGATCACCGTTTCGCCAAAACACCGAATCACCGCACCTTGCATATACACTCGGTGTTGAAGCATATGGCTGCCGTGCGGGCGCTGGTGGGTGCGGCCACGCCCTCTTTAGAATTGTGGGCCAGTGAGCATGACCAGCAGTCGGCTGCCGCAGCGTTTCAGCTATCCGGCCGCTTGCTTGCCATTGGGCCTGGCGCTAACTTTTCAGGAAAAATCTGGCCGGTAGCGCGCTATGCGGCCGTGGCAAATGCACTCTCCAGCCACTTTGATGGCGTGGTGTTGGTGGGCAGTCAGGCAGATAAGACCCTGGCTCAGCAGTTTGCAGCGCAGGCCCAATTGCCGGTGTATGATGCCTGTGGCCGTTTAAGTTTGCCGCAGTCTTATGCACTGCTTAGGCAATGCCACTTCTATCTGGGCAACGATTCGGGCTTGGGGCATATGGCTGCAGCAGCCGGATTGCCGACACTGACCCTGTTTGGCCCCGGCTCGCCTGTACGTTATTTGCCTTGGTCGCAACAAGCTTATTTTATCCAGGATCCGTTGCAGGATATTTCAGGTATCACCGTGGAAAAAGTAGTGGCGAAGTTGCAGGGTTTGCTGATGCAGGCAAAGGGGCTCGGCGCGTGACCTCACTTGGCTTGAATCTATTGTGTGCACTGTTAAACCGCTTGCCGCTGAAGTGGATACACCGCATTGGGGCGGGGCTGGGTCGTTTGTTTTATATGATCGCAAGCAAGCAACGCCGGATACTGGTTGCGAACCTCAGGCAAAGTCAGTTGTTTCCGTCTGAGTTGGCCTTAAAAAAAGCCGTGCGGCAAAACCAGCAAGAGATGGGTAAGTTTATCCTCGAATCTTTAGCCATCTGGTCACGTTCGCAGGCGCAAGTGTTGCAATGGGTGCGGCATGTGTATGGCAAAGACTGCCTGGATGAAGCCATTGCACACGGTAAAGGCATTTTGTTTCTGACACCACATATCGGATGCTTTGAAATTACTTCAATTTATTACGCCAGCATGCAGCCGATTACGGTACTAAACCGCGATTCGCGCAAACGGTGGATGCGCGAGCTCATGCAAGCCGGGCGTCAAAAAGGAGCGGTGACACTGGCACCGGCGAACCTGAAGGGGGTCAGGCAAATGCTCAAGGCCTTATATGCTAATCAGGCAGTAGGCATTTTGCCTGATCAAATTGCCAGCAAGGGCCAGGGCGAATGGGCAGCGTTTTTTGGTAAACCCATGTACACCATGACTCTGGTCAGCCAGCTGTTAAGCCGTGTCGATACCCGCGTCATCGTAGTGGTGGCAGACCGGCTGGCTGACGGGGCCGGTTACGATTTACATTTGCAGGCAGTGAACCCTGAGGCCGTGTCTTCACCCGCCAAACTTAATCTTGTATTAGAAACACTGGTCACACAATTTCCACTCCAATATATGTGGAGCTATGACAGGTATAAACAACCATAATGAATGATACCCAAAGCGCTTACGCACAACTCTCCCGGCTGATGACTTACATTAAGCCTTATTGGCTGACTTTTGGCATGGCGTTGCTGTGCCTGGTGATTCTCTCGGCCAGTAATACGGGATTTTTAAGCACCATCAAGCATGTGACTGATGAAGGCTTTGCAGGCCAGGCCCACGCCTCTTCGCATCTTTATCTGGCGGCCATGCTGTGCGGTTTGCTGTTTGTGCGGGCGTTGGCCGGGTTCGGCTCCAACTATCTGATGCGGATTGTGGGGCGGCGCGTGATTGAAGATGTACGCAATCAGGTATTCGGTCATCTGTTAAAGCTGCCCGCCAGTTTTTTCGACCAGCACGCCATTGCCAACATCACCACCAAAATGACCTTTGACTGCGAACAGTTATATAGTGCGGTCACCAAAGTCATTATTTCCTCCATCCGCGACAGCCTCACCATCGCGGGGATTGTTGCCTATATGTTGTACCTGGACTGGAAACTCACGCTGGTATTTTTGCTGCTAGCACCCATCATTACCCGCTACCTAAAGAAAATGACCCCCAAACTGCGCAACTCCGGCAGGCAAGTGCAGGCCAGTATGTCTGACATGACGCAGGTGATTGAAGAGGCGGCCAGTGGTCAGCGCGTGGTCAAGGTTTTTAACGGTGAGGCGTATGAATATGAGCGCTTTAGCCATATTGTTGCCAAAAACCGGCAAATGATGGTCAGGCTGGGCCGCATCTCTGGGTTGAACAGCATGTTTGTCGAGATGCTGGCCGCGGTGGCGCTGGGTTTGGTCATCTATTATTCGGCTGGGCAGTTTACGGCCGGTGAGTTTGCCGCATTTATTGGTGCCTTGCTCATGCTCATCGGGCCGGTGAAAGCCATTGCCTCTGTCAATGAGGATGTGCAAATTGCTGTTTCAGCTTGCCAGAGCGTATTTGCCGTGCTGGATACGCCTGCCGAAAAAAATCAGGGGCAGCGCACGCTTGAGTTGCCCATCAAGCGTATTCAATTTAACAATGTCGGCTTTCAATACGCGCACGGGCACAGCCCTGCATTAAGCAATCTCAATCTGACGATTGAGGCGGGCGAAAGTATTGCGCTGGTTGGCATGTCAGGGGGCGGAAAATCCACCTTGGTCAATCTGTTGCCGCGGTTTCATGAAACACAACACGGCCACATTACCATCAATGGAATCAATATTCGTGAGTTAGCGCTTGCAGAGTTGAGGCAGTTGTTTGCGCTGGTGAGCCAGGACACGGTGCTCTTCAACGATACGATCTATCATAATATTGCGTATGGAAGTTTGCGGGCCGCCACCAAAGAGCAAGTCATCGCTGCCGCTAAAGCTGCCTATGCCTGGGAGTTTATTGAAAAACTGCCGCAGCAACTGGATACACACATTGGTGACCGCGGCTTGCGCTTGTCCGGCGGCCAGCGCCAGCGCTTGTCCATTGCGCGTGCTATGCTTAAAAATGCCCCTATCCTGATTTTGGATGAAGCCACCTCAGCGCTCGACAACGAATCCGAACAGAAAGTACAGGCAGCCTTAACCCAGCTCATGGCAGGCAAAACCACCATCATGATTGCTCACCGCCTGACCACCATACAACACGCCAGCAGAATCATTGTCATGGAGCAGGGGCGAATCGTAGAGGAGGGCGTGCACGAGCAACTCATCCAGTCTGGCGGCAAATATGCCACGCTCTACAATATGTATGAAATAAGCAAATAACTATTGACACGGTTTTCGTAACTTTGCTATAGTCTCATCTCTCGACGCAACGCAAGTTTTACTAGTCGATTCGGACGCGGGATGGAGCAGTCTGGCAGCTCGTCGGGCTCATAACCCGAAGGTCACAGGTTCAAATCCTGTTCCCGC
>CAKZJM010000232.1 GCA_936943315.1 uncultured Methylophilus sp.
AACTTTTATTTTGGCTGCCTGCTGGGATTCGCTTCGGGGCTGGGTGTCATGCTGGGCTTGCCATTGGATATCCGCCATGTGACTTTTGTTGCGGCATTTACCGGTTACGCTTTCCCAGCGCTAGACTTCGAGGTGGGGCAATATATCGTAGGCACCGCCATTCTCGGCATTGCCCTGGTGGGGACACTCAACCTGATTACCAGCTTTGGCCTGGCCATTTATGTGGCGATGAAATCCAGGAAAGTCCGCTATCGCCACTGGAAAGCATTCTGGCAAGAATTGTTCACGGCGCTCTACCGTCATCCGGGCAAGTTTCTATTACCCCCCAAGCGCCAGGACTGACAGGTGACAGGCGGCATATACGCGCTGACACTGAGCGACCAGAACACCCAAATTAAATTGAATAGCAGGCACTAGCTGCTGGTGTGAACGGCGTCTTTTTCAATTAAAAAGTTGAAAACGCCATCCTGTTTGTGCAGTGCCAGCAAGGTCACCGGATGATTGTTGATCAGGTTACGAATGTTCTGCTCGCTCCCGGCAGCCGTGGTTTTCACCAGGACCACTTGCCCAGACACCAGGCTATCCAGCAACTCCTTGGTTTTCAACATCGGCAACGGGCTTTCCAGGCCGGTTAAATCAAGCTCTATATCAATACGGCTGTGCATATATCCTCCCTGCTGACAACATTCATGCTTCGAATCCATCATCGTCAACACCCTCATCGACGACGCTGTTGCCTTCCATCACTTCCCGTATCACCTTGAATAATTCGCGGCTGCTTTTAGGTGGCTTACCCGCTGCATGCTCTTTTTGTGCATTGCGGATCAAGGTGCGCATTTGCTGCACGGGGGTTTGCGGAAACTCGGCAATAAACAGCTCAATGGCTTTCACATCCTCAAGCAGACGTGTGCGCCAGCGCTCCATCTGATGAAAACGCGCATTTTCTTCCTGGTGCTTGCCATCCCATTTCTGCAACTGCTCAACAATCGGCGCGAGATCTGTATCCCGCATCAGGCGGCCAATGTATTGCATTTGACGGCGGATGGCGCCATTTGCAGTGATGCGTTTGGCTTCATTAATCGCATCCAGCAGGCTTTCTTCCAGTTGCAGTTTTTTAAGTTTTTCCTTAGGCAGGCCAACCAGCTGCCGGCCAATTTCCTGTGCAGCATCCGCCTCTGCTTTCAAGCGGGTTTTACTGGGCTGGGAATCATCAAAGGTTTCAGATGTCATGTTAAAAGCAATCTATGCCAAATCACGGTATGATAACAGTTTTAACTGCCAAGCAAAAAACAAGCGCGTACAGCATGCAACCGGATCAACTTAAACAAATCGCCCAAGACATTATTCAATTGACCCGAAAAGCAGGGGCCAGCAGCGCCGAAACAGAGGTCAGTTTTGGCACCGGCCAGAACGTTTCCGTGCGGCAAGGCGAGACTGAAAACATTGAATACAACCGCGATAAAGGGTGCTCGGTTACGGTGTATTTTGGTCAGAGAAAAGGCTACGCCAGCACTTCAGACCTGAGCCTGCAAGCGTTAAAAGACACGGTTGAAGCGGCATGCAATATTGCCAAATATACCGCGCAAGACCCTTTTTGTGGCCTGGCGGATGCAGCACTGATGGCGACTGATTTTCCTGATCTATCGCTGCATCATCCCTGGCACATTGATGTGGAGGATGCTTTGGCACTGGCCAAGCGCTGCGAAGCCGCTGCGCTGGCAGTTGACTCCCGCATCAGCAATAGCGAAGGGGCCAGCATTTATAGCCAGAGCGGCGCGTTTGCGTATGCAAATAGCCATGGCTTTGTAGGCGGCTACCCCAGCTCACGCCATAGCATCAGTTGCTCGGTGATTGCCGAAGCAGACGGACTCATGCAACGCGATTACTGGTATAGCAGTGCCCGGGATGCGTTGGATCTTTCTACGCCTGAAGACGTGGGACAGATTGCCGGTTCACGCACCGTCAAGCGCCTCGGTGCCCGCCCGATCAAGACTGGGCAATATCCGGTATTGTTTGAAGCCCCACTGGCCAGCGGACTCATCAGCACCCTGATCAGTGCCATTTCCGGTGGCAACCTTTACCGAAAATCCTCATTCTTGCTTGATAGCCTGGGGCAGCCCATTGCCAGCCCGTTGCTGCATATTGAGGAAGACCCTTTTTTAATGAAAGGCGCAGCCAGCAGCCCTTTTGACAATGAGGGCGTAGCCTGCAAACCTCGCACAATCGTCGAAAACGGGGTGTTGCAAGGCTATTTGCTGGGCAGTTACTCCGCCCGCAAGCTGGGCATGCAATCCACGGGCAACGCAGGTGGTGCGCACAACATCCTGGTGCGCTCTACTGGCCAATCCCAGGCTGAACTTTTGCAAACCATGGGCACCGGCCTGTTAGTCACAGAGTTACTTGGGCATGGCATGAATATGGTCTCAGGCGATTATTCCCGCGGCGCAGCAGGCTATTGGGTTGAAAACGGTGAGATTGTGCATCCGGTCGAAGAAATTACCATTGCTAGTAATATGAAAGACATGCTGAAAAGCATTATCGCGATTGGTAATGACTACATTCCGCATAGCTCCAGACTCACCGGCTCCATCCTGATTGAACGCATGACTGTCGCCTCAGCAGAATAAAACTATTCGCGAGCACCGGTCATAACTACCAACCATAAAAAAAGGCTTTGCGATGCAAAGCCTTTTTTAACACTGAGTAGCTAGACCACTTATTGCGCGGCGGGGGCCGCTGCCTCTACAGTGAGCAAGGTTTCGTCTACGCCAGCAACCAACGCCGCAGTATCATTCTCCACCACTGGCACGTCTTCACCTGTTTGCCCGGCCTGCTCCAGCAATGGTGGCAGTGCTTCGGTTGATTGAGGGGCTGTTTCAATAGATTCATTCGATTCAGCAGCAGGCAACACTGCCGCTGTCGCATCCGTCGCTTCTATTGTTGGCTCTGCCTGCACTTGCGCTGCCGGGGCGGATGACTCTACCGCTTCAGCTTGCTCTACAGGTCCATCAATAGGCGCAGCCGATTGTAACAATACGGCATCAGCGCTTGAAGAGGATGGCTGGCTAGATTGCGCCGGAGCATCTTCATCCGCAGGCTCAAACTCGTCTTGCAGCAAATCTTGCGGCACCAATCCGTCCTGAATCAGACTGGCACGACGCTGCAAGTAAGCATCACGCATGAA
>CAKZJM010000233.1 GCA_936943315.1 uncultured Methylophilus sp.
TGCCAGTCGGCAATCCATATCCGCCCTTCCCAATCAAGCCGTTTATGGTGCTTGGCCGACTTGTGCATCTTTTGCTTGAACTGGCTGGCTGAATGCTCTTCCATCGCCTGAAACAAGGTTTGCGCATCTTTGAGCAATGCAGCAGCCGGAATGCCCAGCAAGGCCTCGCACCCCTCACTCAGGTAGGTAAACACCACTTGCCCGTCTGTGGTCATGTGCATCTGAAACACCAGGCCGGGGATACTGGAAACGATGGCTGAAAATCTGCGCTCGCTTTCATGCAAGGCATCTTTGACGCTATCGGCAGGCATGCTGGCGACTGCGTGTGTGGTCACAGGTGAAGGGATGGTAGGAGTAGTCACTTGGCACCTCAATAAAAGATGCCAATTAGGATATCACGCCCAGCCTTGGCTGGGTATGCCTGCCAGTATATTGCAAAGGGCGACGATGCGGGTCGCGCGCTACGTGAAACAAGCCTCGTCTTAATAAGGGTTGGCTTGGAGGTCGATCTCGGTCATGACACGGTTTTTGCCGCTCTTTTTGGCCAGGTACATGGCCTGATCAGCGCGCAATAAAATAGAGTTCACATCATCCTCGGTTTGGAATAAGGCGACGCCCGCACTAAAGGTGATCAGCAGCTTCTGGTTATTCCCTAAAAAATACTCTTTGGTCAGTGAGCGTTGCAACCGTGCCATGGTCACCACCGCTTCATCCAGGTTGGTGTTGGGTAGAATCACCACAAACTCTTCACCCCCCATACGGGTGACAATGTCAGTAGGCCGTACAGCACGTTTTATCACGCCCGCCAGGTGTTTGAGCGCCGAATCACCCGCCGCATGTCCGTGCTGGTCATTCAGCATTTTAAAGTTATCAATATCAAGCAAGGCCACACTGAGAGACTCGCCGCTGCGACGGAAACGCGCAATTTCGGTATTAAACGCTTCATCCATCCCACGGCGGTTGAGCACGCCCGTCAATTGGTCTATGCGCACCACTTCACTCAATTGCTGCAGTTCTTCTTGCAGCTTTTGCAGGCGTGCCTGTGCGTCATTCGCTGCCCGTTGCTGGCTGAGCAAATCATCGCGTGAGCGCATGATATCGGTCTGCATCACAGAAGTATCACGCATTAAATGATTGACCAACTCGTTGATTTTAATGAGGTCATCGGTCTGTGACAGCTCTTGGGCATAGGTCTCTATCTTGCCGCTGTAGAGATCACTGGCATCGCCCATATATTTCAGCTTGTCGATAAAGGTGCTGATCATGGTTTTAAACGAGTTTCGGGCCTCAATCAGGCTATGTTTCACCAGGCCTTGTTTATAGACGACTTCCTTGAGGCTTTTTTCAGCCAATTTGAGCTTAGTTCTATCCAGCGGGCCGCTGATAATCGATTGAACCGCATAAACCTGGCCAGTCAACCAACTGTCTTCCGCGACCAGTTCGCCAATATTGGAAAGCAGTAAGTGCAGCAGATCAATGATGTCGCCACGCACATCGTCTTCTTTGGCACCAATGACTTCCACGCGTAGCAACAATGCTTTCAGCGATTTAGCCAGGGCCTCCCATTCTTTGAGTTTTTTGGCACGCTCGGTTGTCTCTTGCAAGGCCACGGCTTCGGCTTGCAAATCAGGATACCCTTCCAGGCGCGGAATCAATCCCAACTGCAAGGTTTGCTTTAAAAGTGTTTGCAACAGGGTAAACGCGCCATGAAACTGCTGCACCTCATCCGGCAGCGACGTCGCGGTGGCAGATGCAGCGGCGGGCGGTTCTTCAGCAGGCGCTAACTCCGTTGTATTGGTTAAAGGCACGCCCTCAACCCTTGCATCTGCGGGCAACCAGTGATTGGCCATGCCAATCAGCTTGTCGGCCAAGGTTTCATCGTTACCAAAGTTGATCAGTACCCGCTCCAGGGTCTCACGCTTTCTGGCGATGTCGACTCCACTGCGTTTATCATCCCAGGCCAATAGCAATGTACGAATCGCTTTTGGCCATTTGGTCGAGTGATTGAGCTGTGACTGCATGGATTCGGTCAACAACTCACCCAATCCTTGCCAGTTATCCTGCTTGAGTAATTTTTCCCAGCGATTGATCCAGTTAGTCTGTTCAAGCGATTGATGTGGCAATTGCTTAAGCGCTTTGCGCAATGCGCTGGCAGCGTCTTCTTTTGCCGGTTTGCCCGCCACTTCAAAATAAATTTGTGTGTAATTGTCCGGCGTCGGCTCCACACGGCGCGCGGCCATCTGCTTAATGGTCTCGCGGGCAATTTCAGAAGCGGTCATGGGTCCGTTATCTGCCATAATGATTACCACAGTACTGGTTGAAAATACCGATTATTATGCAGTGAAAAAATACCGGCGTATGTCACTATAAGAAGGTAGATTCTTGGTCATTTCGAATACTTGCCCTCAGCGTTGTAAAACAGGCCTGGTAAAAAAATAAGGCGGTGCATGCAGCATTTTGCGTTACAATAGCGTCCGCGGGCCTCCCCGCATTGTAAGGTAGCCAATCTGGTCAGGTGCGGAAGCAAGCAGCCACAACTATCAAGCAAGTGCCGGGGGTTGGGCTCGCCCCTTTCCCACATGCCCTCTTGTTTGACAGACTTGCCAGAAACGCCATGAAGCACGGCATTAATTTTAATGGGCGTTTGCAAGCATGAGCAGGCAATTTAGGCTAAAGTACGGGTTTGCCCTTAGCATTTAATCAATAGAGTGCGCGATGTCTTACCAAGTATTGGCGCGTAAATGGCGCCCAAAATCCTTCAGCAGTCTGGTCGGCCAGGACCACGTTGTCCAGGCCTTAAGTAATGCGCTGAGCCAGCAACGTTTACATCATGCCTATTTGTTTACCGGCACCCGCGGCGTCGGTAAAACCACGCTGTCACGCATCCTGGCTAAATCCCTCAATTGTGCCACTGGCATTACAGCCACGCCTTGTGGTGAGTGCGAGGCCTGCCGTGCCATTGATATTGGCCGTTATGTCGATTATGTCGAAATGGATGCGGCCTCAAACCGGGGCATTGCCGACATGGTCAGCCTGCTCGAACAGGCTATTTATGCGCCATCTTCAGGCCGCTTCAAGGTCTACATGATAGACGAAGTGCATATGCTGACGAAGGAAGCGTTTAATGCCATGCTGAAAACGCTGGAAGAACCGCCTGCCCACGTGAAATTCATCCTGGCGACCACAGACCCGCAAAAAGTCCCGGTCACTATTCTGTCACGCTGTTTACAGTTTAACCTGCGCCAGATGGCGAGCAGCACCATTACGGCCCATTTGCAGGATATTCTGGGCCAGGAACAGATTGTATTTGAGCCGCCTGCCCTGCAACTGATTGCTCGCGCGGCCAATGGCAGTATGCGCGATGCGCTGTCGCTCACCGACCAGGCGATTGCCTACGGCAACCAGTCCGTGCGCGAAAGCGACGTCCGCAGCATGCTGGGGGCGATTGACCAAAGCTACTTATATGAATTGCTGCGCGCCTTAATCGCCAATGACGCCGCCACTTTGCTCACGATTGCCCAGCAAATGGAGTCGCGCAGTATCGGCTTTGAAAGTGCACTCAATGACCTGGCCGCCTTGCTGCATTTGCTGGCAGTGGCGCAACATAGCCCACAAGCCATTGCAGATGACCACCCGGAACGCCACACATTGCTAGACCTGGCCTCGACCTTAACGGCCGAGATGCTGCAATTGTATTACCAGATCTGTATTCTCGGTCACCGTGATATCGGGCTGGCACCGGATGCTTATGCCGGGTTTACCATGACCTTGCTGCGCATGCTGGCCTTTAAAGCCGATGCCATGGCCCCTGCCACCCCCGCAACCGGCAGCAATAACACCCCGCAAGAAGGTCCGTCTTCGCGTGGCAATACTGGCGGCGGTGCCCGGGCAGCGCTTGCACAAAGCCGTCAAATGAGTGCTCAAACAGCAGAGCCTCCCTCAGTGGCGGCATCGGCCTCCATCGCATCGGCCTCCATCGCACCTGTGCCAGCAGCCGCTAAACCGGCTGTCCCTAGCCAAGAAGCGGCCCCCGCGATTACGGTGCCCGTGCAGCCTGAGATTGAGCAGATTCCGCAACAGGCATTTTCAGACCCCGTCGCATTGGCTGACCATGCGCCATTGGCCTGGGATGGTAATTGGCGGACCCTGGTAGAGAGTCACTTGAGTAAGCTAGGCCTGGTTAGGGCCCTCGCACAAAACTGCGAACTGGTGAACTTTGAAGGCGATGAGATGACCTTACGTATCAGCGAGGCGCACAAACATCTGGCCAGTGCCAATTACCTGGATAAACTCAACACGGCATTGAATAGCCATTTTGGCCGCCGCCTGAAATTGACAATCACCACAGGCCAGGAAGTGAATACGCCTGCCAGGCAATTAGCGGTAGAAAAAGCAGAATTACAAGACCAAGCCACACAAGCGATTATGAATGACCGCTTTGTGCAAGGCCTGATGCAAGACATGGGTGCGACTATCGTGCCCAACTCTATTAAACCCTTACATTAATCAACACTTTAGGAGCAGACAATGATGAAAGGTGGCATGGGCAACATGATGAAACAGGCCCAGATGATGCAAGCCAACATGCAAAAGGCACAAGCCGAACTTGCCATGACCGAGGTAGAAGGTGTGGCCAGCAATGGCATGGTCAAGATCGTCATGACCTGTAACAACGATGTAAAACGCGTGCAGATTGATGATGCCGCCATGGATGACAAAGAAACACTCGAAGACCTGATTTTAATTGCGCTCAAAGATGCCAAAGCCAAGGCAGAAGCGACCAGCGCCGCCAAAATGGGCAACCTGATGCCGCCTGGCTTCAAACTGCCGTTTTAAAACAGGATAACGCGCTTGAACAATCCTGCCGTTCTCGAACAGCTGATCAGCGCCCTGCGCTGCCTGCCTGGCGTCGGGCCAAAGTCCTCTACGCGCATGGCTTACCACTTGCTGCAACGTGACCGTGAAGGGGCACAAAAGCTTGCTGCCAGCCTGCAGCAAGCACTAGATAAGCTCGCCCACTGCGATTACTGCAATAATTTCAGTGAGCATGCTGTATGCAGCCTGTGCCAGGATAGCCAGCGCGACAAAACCACCTTGTGCGTGGTAGAGATGCCCACCGACCTCATGATGCTGGAAAACACGCGTAGTTACCAGGGCCAGTACTTTGTACTCATGGGTAAGCTCTCCCCTATGGATGGCATCGGGCCGAAAGATATCCATCTGGATAAATTACTCAAGCGTGCACAAGACAGTGCCATCCAAGAGGTCATCCTTGCCACCAACTTTACCTCCGAAGGCGAGGCGACAGCCCATTATATAGGCCAGATGCTCAAGTCGCGCGACATCCGCGCCAGCCGTATCGCACGTGGCCTGCCCATGGGCGGGGAAATTGAATATGTGGATAGCGGCACCCTCTCGACCGCCTTGCTTGAGCGTAAAGCGGTGAGCTAAGGTTCACCTTAGCGCGCGCTATTTAACTCACAACACGCTCTGCTCACTTCAACCCGCCAAACGGCGAGCCCCCGGTTCCGCACCAATTTGATGCAAACAATTAGATGGTTTCGTGGCTTTTATGCCCGCTCTTCATTTAAATAAATACTTTCTGCTGTCGTTATAGTAATCATGTGATCTGCGAACCCGCTAGCGTCGCAGTTGATTTAAGACCAGCCACAAGTAGCGCGCATCAACCTAAAAAAGCAAAGTGATTTTTTCCATGGAACTGTTCCTGCATACCTTCGATGCCAATATCCACGCCACCCCGGAGAATCCGCGGTTTTCAGGCATCAATAAAACGTCATTTAGCTACCACACGGAAGCTGAGCTGTTACAGATATTGGATCAGATCATTGCCCAGGAATCAGCGCATACGCTAAAAGACACTTGGGTCCTCATTTCAGAGCAAGGTGAGCTTGTCAGCCCGATGGAAGCGCTGCAAGCAACCATGCCGTTTAATACCTTCTACGCGCGCCACAAATATCCCTGGCTGCTGTCTGACCTTGAGCCGCATGTGCAGATGCATTTTCAACCTATTGTGGATTTTGGCCAGAGCGGCAAAGTATTCGGGTTTGAAGCGCTATGCCGCCTTAAAACGCCTGAAGGCAAATGGCTGAACGGCATGGAAGCATTTGCGCTGGCAGCCGAAGTCAAGCGCACGCATGAGCTGGATCTGACTTGCCAGCACCTGGCTTTAATCGGCAAATCACAATCCATTTCTGCAGATAAACCTATTTTTATCAATGTGTTACCACAAACGATCATGAGCCCAGGCTGGCTGGATTTTATTTTGAAAATCCTGACAGAGCATGAGATTGATAAACGGGATGTGGTGATAGAAATTGTTGAAAGCGAAAAAACCAACCCTGAAGTGCTGGCACGCTATTGCGATGCGATCCGCATGCATGGCCTGCGCATCGCCCTAGACGATATGGGGTCCGG
>CAKZJM010000234.1 GCA_936943315.1 uncultured Methylophilus sp.
CAGCCAGTTTCAGGCCATTTTCATTGTCGCTAGGGCCGGTGGTCGCAGAGCCTGCCAACGCCAGTTTATCGACATTGGTATAAGCCAGTGACAACAGACCGGCAGCATATTGGGTCGGCTTAATCAGGTATGAATCACCTTCAGCCGGGCTACTGGTGTTGACATTAATTTCCATGCCATCCACGGTGACCGGTAACGTCGTGCCTTGCCACATGATGGATTTATCATTGAGGCGGGTGATGGTGTATTGGCCACTGTTATATTTAACGGTGTAATCACTGCTAGTCAGCAGGCTGGCATCGACAATCGATGCCGAAGCGGTTTTGCTCGGGTCCGTGTTATAGCTGCTGCTGATCGCGGTGGGTGCACCCACATTAAACAGGTCAACACCTGCGGTGCCATTTAAATCATAGCCTTGTTTGAGCTGGCTATTAAATTGGGTCGCCAAGGTGGTTGCCAATTGGCCAATCTGGTTTTGGACGGCATCCAGCGTTTCCCCCCTGAATTGCAATACGCCGCCGAGTATGCCGCCGGAGAGCGTGTCAGCACTCAGTATTTTCGGGCTGGCAGGGTTGCCGTAGGCCACCTCCAAACGGGTGGCATCGGTATCGCTGGCTCGCGTATACAGGGTGTATTGTTGTTTGCCTACCACCAATGGCATGCCGCTACCGGCAAACACGTTGTAAGAACCATCGTCCTGTTTAACAACAGTGGTTTTGACTTGCTCGCTCAGTTTGGCGACCAGTTGATCCCGTTGGTCCATCAGGTCATTCGGTGGGTTGCCGGTGGCATTTTTGGCCCTGGTGATGGTTTCATTCAGGGCAGAAATTTGCGCTGAATAACTGTTAATGGTGTCTACACTGGCAGTGATCTGTGTGTTGATCGTCTGTCGCATTTGATCCAGCTGGTTGTTCACCGCGTTAAAACGGCTCACCAGGGATTGCGCAGAAGAAATAAATGTCTGCCGCGTGGCAGTATCACTCGGGTTGGCGGCCGCAGCACTGGCTGCGCTGAAAAAACCCGTGATGACCGGGTTCAGGCCAGCCGTACTGTCAGACAACAAGCTATTGATCTGGCTGATGTTGCTGTAATACGCGTTACTCGCATTGCTGGTAGAGGTGGTATTAATCAGCTGTTTGGCCAGCGTTTCATTATAGGTACGCTCAATGCCGACTACATTCGCGCCTTGGCCGATATACCCACTCCCAAAGTTTTGTGCCTGGGCCGCCGCCTGTATGACTACCTGCCGGTTGTAACCTGGCGTGGAGGCGTTGGCAATGTTATGCCCAACCGTTGCGATCCCTATCTGTGCTGCATTCAGGGCACTCTTACCAATGTTGAGTATGTTTGACATGATGTTTCCTCATGTGACAGCCCCCTGCAGAGAGTCTGGCACGACTTTAAAGTGATAGTTAATATGCCTAACGGCAATTATTTTTGTTTCTTTAGGGCGTATTTTTTTATCCTTGCAAATGCTTGATCACTTGCGTCAGTTTTTTGCCATATTGAGGATCGGTCGCATAGCCTGCACGTTGGAGTGCCTGGGCGTAGGCGCTGGCATCATGTGTGTTATTCATGGCTTGCTGGTAACGCGGATTTTGTGAAATCAGTTTGGCGTAATCTTTAAATGCATCGCTGTAACTATCGTAAGCACGGAATTTTTCTACCCGGGTTTGCTTCACACCGTTGACGTATTCGGTGGTGGTGCTGTTAACCACTTTGCCTTTCCAGTTTGCGTCTGCCTTGATACCAAACAGGTTATGGCTGGTGCTGCCGTTGCCGGTTTTAATTTCATGTTTACCCCAGCCGCTTTCAAGGGCTGCCTGGCCAATCATGAATTTGGCTGGGATGCCGGAAACGCTGCTGGCAGCCTGGGCGTGCGGTAGCATGCTCTGGATAAATTGCTGGGTTTTACCTGCGACCTCACGCATGGCATTCGCCAAAGGTGCCTGGGGTAGGGTGAAGCTCTGGATGTTGTCCTGGGTTTCTTCCACCAGTGGTGGCAACTCTGGAATGCCCTGTGCCCAGTCAGCATTGTTCTTGCTGCCTAAGGCATCCGCGTCAGTCGCTTCCCATTGCTGGTAAGCCTCGCGTATTTTTTGCGCAGCCTGGGCTAATACCGCCTTGGGGCTGGAAGCGTTGGTTTGTGTGAGGGGCGATGTGACGTCAAGCTTGCCAGAAGACTTGTCTTTGCCGGTATCGGTTGCATCGCCGGGCTTCTGGCTGAATTTACTCAGTTGCCTGACCAGCACATCAGTGAGCCCCAGGCCTTTCTGGCTTAAATGGGTGCTGAGTTGCTGGTCGAGCATGCTGGTGAACATTTTGCCTTGCTCGCTATTGGTGACGCCATCTTGTGGCACCGTATCGCGCATGCTTTTCAGCATCATGTTCATGAGCACGGCTTCAAACTGGCGTGCAACGGCACGTATCGCTTCCGGCGAGTCGTTGCTGGCCCGCTTCAGGCCATTCAGTGAATTGCCATCTATGGCCAGGCTTTGCGAGGTAGGGTCGACACGTGGTTGCATCACTGCCTCCGGTTAAATAACCTCAAGCTCGGCATTAAGCGCACCGGCAGCTTTCATGGCTTGCAAAATCGCCAGCAAGTCTTGTGGTGTGGTGCCAATCGCATTCAAGGCTTTCACAACGTCGGCCAGATTGGCGCCATTGTTCAGCTTAAGCACTTTGCCAGGCTCTTTGTTGATATTGATCTCTGATACCGCGGTGGAGACGGTCTGACCATTCGAGAACGGGCCAGGCTGACTGATCACTGGTGAGGTGTTAATCACCACCGACAAGTTGCCATGTGACACTGCGCAACTATCCAGCGTCACAGCCTTGTTCATGACTACAGAACCTGTACGTGCATTGAGGATAATCTTGGCTGGTGTGGCCGCCAAGGCGACATTGATCGTTTCCAGGTTAGCCAGGAAAGAAACGCGG
>CAKZJM010000235.1 GCA_936943315.1 uncultured Methylophilus sp.
ATTGCCGGTGAAGGCATGATTATCACCGCAGGCGGCATTGACACGCACATTCACTTTATCTGTCCGCAACAGATTGAAGAAGCGCTGATGTCTGGCGTCACCACCATGATAGGCGGCGGCACCGGGCCTGCGACTGGCACCTTTGCCACCACCTGTACGCCCGGCCCTTGGCATATTCACCGTATGTTGCAGTCTGCCGATGCCTTCCCCATGAACCTGGGTTTTTTGGGCAAAGGTAACGCCAGCCTGCCCGAGCCCTTACGCGAGCAGGTACGCGCCGGGGTGGTGGGCCTCAAGTTGCACGAAGACTGGGGCACCACGCCTGCCGCGATTGATAACTGCCTGAGCGTGGCAGAAGAAATGGATGTGCAGGTCGCCATACACTCGGATACCTTAAATGAGTCCGGTTTTGTTGAAACCACCATAGGTGCCTTCAAAGAGCGTACCATCCACACCTTCCACACCGAAGGTGCCGGTGGCGGCCATGCACCCGATATTATCAAGGCCGCAGGCTATGCCAACGTATTGCCGTCTTCCACCAATCCGACGCGGCCATTCACGGTCAATACCATAGATGAGCATCTCGATATGCTCATGGTCTGCCACCATCTGGATCCGGCCATTGCCGAGGATATTGCGTTTGCCGAAAGCCGTATCCGCCGCGAAACCATCGCTGCTGAAGATATTTTCCATGACCTGGGCGCGTTTTCCATGATGTCCTCCGATTCACAGGCCATGGGCCGTGTCGGGGAGGTGATTATCCGCACTTGGCAGACCGCGCATAAAATGAAAATCCAGCGTGGCCCGCTGCCAGAAGATGCCGCCGGTAACGACAATTTCCGTATCAAACGCTATATCGCCAAATACACCATCAACCCCGCCATCACGCATGGTATTTCGCATGTGGTGGGTTCTGTAGAAGTCGGCAAACTGGCCGATCTGGTGGTGTGGAAACCGGCATTCTTTGGCGTAAAACCATTTACCATTATCAAAGGTGGCATGATCGCCGCTGCCGCCATGGGCGACCCCAACGCGTCTATCCCGACGCCACAGCCAGTGCATTACCGCCCGATGTTTGGGGCTTATGGCGGTGGGCTGAAAACAGCGGTGACCTTTGTCTCACAGGCGGGTTTAGAGAACCCGGAGATCAAGGCGCTGGGGCTACAAAAACCACTGGTGGCGGTCAAAGGTACACGCGATGTGAAAAAGTCAGATATGGTGCATAACACCTGGATGCCAAAAATTGATGTCGACCCGGAGACTTATGAAGTGCTGGCCGACGGCATGCCACTGGTGTGCGAACCTGCGGAAGTGTTGCCGATGGCACAGCGGTACTTCCTTTTTTAATTCATTAACCGCCGATAAACGCAGATGCACGCCGATGAAAGCTGGTAATGTTTTGGGCATGACCATCAACAATAAGCTTAATGTGATCTCAAGGCCTTTGGCTTGGAGATCAACATCGGCGTTTATCCGCGTTCATCGGCGGAAAAATAGATTTTGATTTGCAGTTTTTTGCAATTTAATAGAAAAGCATGATTCATTTAACCGAACGCATCGCCTTGAGTGGCCACATTGACGACACACTGGAGCTGCCGTTTGACCAGCGCCAGAAAAGCCGTTTGCGCGTCACCTTGGCTTCTGGCCGTGAAGCAGCACTGTTTTTATCGCGCGGGATTATTCTGCGGGGGGGCGATTTAATCCAATCAGAAGAGGGCGCTATCGTGGTGCAGATCGTCGCTGCCCAAGAGCCGGTGTATAACGTGATTGCGCCAACACCACGTGATTTGATGCGCGCCGCGTATCATTTAGGTAACCGCCATGTGCCACTGCAAATTGGTGATGGCTGGCTGCGTCTGGAACAAGATTATGTGCTCAGGGATATGCTGCTGGGCTTGGGCATGCAGGTTAGCGAAGTGGAGGCCCCCTTTGAGCCCGAAGCGGGTGCATATGGTGGCGGCCACCGCCATCATCATGACGATGATGGCTTACAAGCATTGCGCCCTCGCTTGAAAGGGCAAGGGAGCACACATGGCTGATGCCTTGGCATTGAGTCGCTTATTACAGCTCGCCAGCCCATTGCTGCCGGTTGGTGCTTATTGCTATTCACAAGGCCTGGAGTGGGCGATCGAGTCTGGCGAAGTAAAAGATGTCGCCTCCGCGCAGGCGTGGATAGGTGATAGCCTTCAGGTTTATCATGCGCGCTTTGAGCTGCCGGTGTTATACCGGCTTTACCAAGCCTGGCAGGCAGGCGACCTGGTACAGGTGCAAGCGTGGGACAGTTTTTATCAGGCGGGGCGAGACACTGCCGAGGGTTGGGCCGAGACGCGGCAAATGGGCTATTCTCTGCGCCGCTTGCTCAACGAGTTAAAAGAGATCCCGCCCGAACTGGTAGCGCAGCTCAATACGCTGGCGTCGCCTGCTTTCTCGACTATCTATGCCGCCATTGCGCAACACTGGCAAATCGCGCCCGAGCAGATGCTGCACGGTTATGCTTGGGGCTGGCTGGAAAACCAGGCCAGTGCCGCCATGAAAGCGGTGCCGCTCGGGCAGGTGGCCGGACAAACCATTTTACTGGCCCTGGGCAAGCAATTGCCGCAAGTCATACAGGCCGCCATGCAACTGCCGGACGATGACATGAGTAATTTCAATCCATTGCTCAGCATTGCCGGATGCCAACACGAAACACAATACAGCAGGTTATTCAGATCATGAAAATACATACCCAATTTGATACCCCCACCCCAGCGGTGACTGACTACAAAGAACCATTACGCGTCGGTATTGGCGGCCCGGTCGGTTCCGGTAAAACCGCGCTGACGCTGGCGCTATGCCAGCGTTTGCGCGAGGTGTATAACATCGCCGTGGTCACTAACGATATTTACACCAAGGAAGACGCCGAATTTTTAACCCGTAACGAAGCGTTGGTGCCTGAGCGGATTATCGGCGTCGAAACAGGCGGTTGCCCGCATACCGCCATCCGTGAAGACGCTTCTATGAACCTCGAAGCGGTAGACCAGTTAAGCAAACGCTTCCAGACGCTGGATATCGTGTTTGTGGAAAGTGGCGGCGATAACTTGGCCGCGACGTTTAGCCCGGAATTGTCCGATTTGACGATTTATGTGATCGATGTCGCCGCTGGTGAAAAAATCCCGCGCAAGGGCGGCCCAGGGATTACCAAGTCTGATTTGTTGGTGATTAACAAGATAGACTTGGCCCCTATGGTGGGTGCTTCACTGGAAGTCATGGATAGAGACGCCAAAAAAATGCGCGGCGAAAAGCCGTTTATTTTTAGCAATCTGAAGAGTGGACAGGGGTTGGAAGAGATTGTCAGGTTTATCGAAAAACAAGGCCTCATGCTTTGAACATTGATACTGCGCGTCTGTGGCGGTGTTGTACCGGCTTGCCGTACTCGTGTACTGTCTGCGCTGATACGCCTTGCCACACACGCACAGTGTCAATGTTGGGTGCCGTCATTCCGTTGAGTGTCGTCATTCCGGCGTTGGCCGGAATCCAGGCTAGACGAAAAGCGCACTACAAATGCAATTAAACACAAATTATTGATAGGCATGGTTCAGATCATGAGCCACCTCAAGATTTAAAACGGAGAAGATTCAATGAAAAAAAATATTCTTTTGGCCATTGCCGCGCTCGCCGCATCCACCAGTGCTTTTGCCCATCCCGGTCATGGCCTGGAGTCTGGCTTTGCCGCTGGCTTTATGCATCCTTTCAGTGGCTGGGATCACTTGCTGGTGATGTTCGCACTGGGTATCTGGGCGGCACGTCGTCCGGCTGCGCAAGGCTGGCAGTTGCCGGTATTGTTTGTCGCTGTGATGGCCGTGTCCGCTTCAATCGCCATGGCCTGGTTGCCGGTCGCGTTGGCTGAAACGCTGGTAGCGGCCAGCGTGGTGGTCATGGGCATGTTGCTGATTAGCCCCCTGCAAATTTCTCGCGCAATGCAAATCGGCGTCGTCAGCATGGCTGCTGTCGCGCATGGCTATCTGCATGGCATGGAAATCGGTAATCAATGGTCAGGCTTGGCGGGTATGGTGCTGGCAACGGCTGTCTTACATGCGCTGGGTTGGGTATTGGGTCGTCAGACCCATCCGCGCATGCAAAAGGCCACCCAATTGCTGGGTGGTGTGATGCTGGGCTTGGGCGCCGTGTGGATGCTGGCATAGTGTAATCACAGATGTACCTTTAAGGCGCTACGCTTATTTAGAGGAATTCTCAATTGCCTTATGCACCATAAAAGTCAGCGTCAGTGCTGGCTTTTATTTTTGCTACTAGACATGCAGTTCGCATTGCATGCAAAGTAATTCAAGTAACATAGCGCATCCATTAATGACATTCAGTGTAATGACATCTCCTAAAACGCAAGACGACACGCTCTCCCAGCTCAAGGCAGGCAAACTTCAAGGCAGCACATCCTTCAAATTAAGTGCGCAGTTAACCCAGTTTCCGGCTGAGATTTTTGAGTTGGCCGATAGCCTCGAAATTCTGGACTTGTCCGGTAATGCCCTCACTGATTTGCCTGCTGATTTAACTCGCCTGAAAAAACTGCGCATTCTGTTTTGCTCGAACAATCAGTTTACCCACCTGCCAGAAGTGCTTGGGCGATGCGAACACTTAAGCATGATTGGTTTTAAAGCCAACCGCATTCAGCACATCCCGGAAAGCGCCATCCCCACCCACACCTTGCGCTGGTTTATCGTCACCGATAACGCGCTGACCCATGTGCCGCATGCCCTGGGTGAGTGCAGCAAGCTACAAAAACTCATGCTGGCAGGTAACCAGCTCAGTAACTTGCCCGCCAGCCTGGCACATTGTCATGCTCTGGAGTTATTGCGGATTTCTGCCAACCAGTTTCAGACCTTGCCTGATTTTTTATTCGATCTACCCAGGCTCACCTGGCTGGCGTATGCAGGCAACCCTTTTTGTGATGCCATCGAACACACCTTAATCAGCCAACAGACCATCACTCCCATTGATTGGCAAAGCCTCACGCTACAACAGGTGCTCGGCGAAGGCGCCTCTGGCGTGACCTATCAAGCGGTGATGCAACACAAAGACGCACGCGAGCTCGTGGCGGTAAAACTCTTTAAGAGCGGCCTTACCAGCGACGGTCTGCCACGTTGTGAAATGCATGCCAATATGTTGGCGGGGGAGCACCCGAATTTAGTCGGTGTCAAAGGCGTGATACACAATCATCCGCAAGGCATACAAGGCTTGGTCATGCCTTTGCTGGACGCCGATTTAAAAGTGCTGGCCAAGCCGCCGAGCTATGAGAGCTGCACGCGGGATGTCTATGCAGATGACTTCACCCTCACGCTACAGCAAGCGCAAATGATTTTGAACGGCGTTACTCAAGCCGCAGAACACCTGCATGCGCATGGCCTGATGCATGGCGATTTATACGCACACAATATTTTGTGGGGGGCTGAAAAGGTCGTGTTAAGTGATTTGGGCGGTGCATCTTTTTTACCGCTGGACCAACCAGGCTTAACGCAAAAAATACTTAGCTTAGAAGCCAGGGCATTGAACATTCTATCCGCCGAGTTACAAGCGATGATGACCCGCAGTCATGAGCCTACAACGCAGGGGTAGCATACCCGTATTTTAACCAAAACAGCTTTTGTCATTTTGGCGGGCAGTGAGTCTCTGCTCTACGTCAATTAACGTAGTGATTGCATGAGTGAACTATCCTAGTATATGCTCGGGAAAAAGCTGGCCTTGTTCCCCGCTTGGCTATTAATACTGAAGGATTGTTGATTGTCTACCCCGTCCGCTTCTGGGTTGTCTACCGAAATACACGCTGAACCGATACAACGTATCGTCAAGATTCGCCGCGACTATAACAACTGGGTCGCGAATGAAACCATTGAAGATTATGCGTTGCGCTACACGCCGCGTGCTTTCCGTAAATGGTCTATTTTGCGCGTGTCGAATACGGCACTGGGGGCGATTTCGTTTTTGGTACTGGAGGCGATTGGCGGCACGATTACCATCAATTACGGCTTCCCGAATGCCTTGTGGGCGATCCTGGCCGTTGGCCTGATTATTTTTCTGACTGGCTTGCCGATCAGCTACTATGCCGCCAAATTTGGGCTGGATATGGATTTGCTGACGCGGGGTGCGGGCTTTGGCTACATCGGTTCCACGATTTCCTCATTTATCTACGCGTCGTTTACCTTTATCCTGTTTTCGCTGGAAGCGGCGATCATGGGCTACGCGCTGGAGCTCTATTTTCATCTGCCCTTATACCTGGGCTATCTGGTCAGTGCATTGATTGTCATCCCGCTGGTCACTCACGGCGTGACGCTGATCAGCCGTATACAGATGATTACGCAACCGTTATGGATTGCGCTGATGTTTTTGCCTTTTTTTGCCATTATCAAAATGGACCCTGGCGTGATTGACCGGTTGAGTCATTTTGCCGGTATTTCAGCCAATGGCGGACACTTCAACTGGGTGATGTTTGGCGCTGCAACTGCGGTCGGCGTGGCCTTGATTCCGCAGATTGGCGAGCAGGTGGACTTTTTGCGCTTTATGCCGGTGCGTAATAAAGAGAATTACTGGCGCTGGAATTTGGGTGTGCTGATGGCGGGACCGGGCTGGGTGGTGCTGGGGATGCTCAAGATGCTGGCCGGGGCTTTGCTGGCTTACCTGGTCTACAACCGGGATATGCCCCTGAGCTCGGCGGTGAATCCCACGCACATGTACTGGATAGGCTTTGAACATGTGTTCAGCAATCATCATATTGCGCTGGCAGTCACGGCTTTATTTGTCTGCGTGTCGCAGCTCAAGGTGAATATGACCAACGCCTATGCCGGTTCGCTGGCGTGGTCCAACTTCTTTGCCCGTCTCACGCACAGCCATCCTGGACGGATTGTGTGGGTAGCGTTTAATGTGATGATTGCCATCGTGCTCATGGAACTCAATGTGTTTCAGGCGCTGGAAGAAATATTGGGGTTGTATGCCAATGTTGCGATTGCCTGGATTGCAGCGGTGGTGGCTGACCTGGTCATTAATAAACCACTCGGCCTGAGCCCTAAAGGGATTGAGTTCCGGCGGGCTTATTTGTATGACATCAATCCGGTCGGTGTGGGCGCCATGTTTATTGCCTCTGCCGTCTCGATTGCCGCTTATACGGGCGTGATGGGGGTGTTGGCGCAGTCTTTTTCTACCTTTATCTCGTTGATCACGGCCATGGTCATGTCGCCATTGATCGCCTGGTGGACGCAAGGTAAATATTACCTGGCCAGGCCGCGGCCCAAGTATTTGCAACCTACCAAGACCCAGCATTGTGTGATTTGCGAGCGCGAATATGAGGTCAACGATATGGCGCATTGTCCGGCTTACGGCGGCGCCATTTGCTCCCTGTGCTGTTGCCTGGATGCGCGTTGCCATGATGCCTGTAAACCGCAAGCCAGGCTGAGTGCGCAATGGGAGGCCTTGAATAAAAAGTTTTTGCCAGAACGCCTGTGGCCTCATCTGAATGGTGGTGTGCCACATTTCCTGTTGCTGATGGTGATTGCGGTGGTGTTGTTTGGCGCAACCATCGGCCTGATTTACCTGCACGACGCGCTGACCATCGGCCGGGAATATCCTGAGTTGATGCATCACTTCCGCTCCGGCTATTTAAAAGTGTTTGTGGCCTTGCTGTTTTTAGGCGGCATTGTCGCCTGGTGGCTGGTGTTGACCTCTGCCAGCCGCCGGGTGGCGCAGGAAGAGTCTAACCGGCAAACTGGCTTGCTGTTAGAAGAGATCGAGTCACATAAAAAAACCGATACACAATTGCAAAAGGCGCGTCGGCTGGCAGAAGAAGCCAATCAGGCCAAGAGCCGCTACATTACTGGCATTAGCCATGAGTTGCGGACACCGCTCAACAGTATTTTGGGTTATGCGCAGTTGCTCACCAATGACGAGAGTATCCCCGAGCA
>CAKZJM010000236.1 GCA_936943315.1 uncultured Methylophilus sp.
ATCCGCCAGGTAATAATCCATGGCCGCCAGGCCGGTGCTGTTGAGATAACCCAGCCAGCTGGCTTGTACCGGCGCCGGTTTTCTGGCAAAGGCCAGTAAACGGTTGCCTGAGGTATGGCCTGACAAATCAATCAGGATATCAATGCCATCTGCACGGATGCAGTCCGCCAGGGCTGTGTCAGATAAATCACTGACCGTGCGCCATTGTTTGAAATAGGGGCGCATCTCTGCGGTGACTTCGTCTTCGAGCGCGTAATTGGCATAAGCAAACAAAGCTAGTGTGTGGTCTTGCGCCAGGGTTGGCAGCAAAGGCAGCAGGAAATGCGCTACCGAGTGTGCACGTAAATCGGCCGAAACAAAGCCCACACGCAATGGACGCGCGGCATCACGCGAATTGGCGTGGGGCTGCCACTGTGCTTTTAACGGGGCTTCGTATAACTCGGCATAGGCGGTATGTGCCTGTTGTAAGGCCGCGGCATCCACGCTATCAGCATGGGTCATGCAAAACAGCAGGTTGCTGAAACAATCGGCATAGTCGGGGTTTAACAATAAGGCCTGTTTGAAAGACTGAATGGCCTCTTCAACTTCACCCAGGTCTTTGAGCACAATGCCCAAATTGTTATAGGCCGCCGCATAGTCTGGCTTGAGCCTGATCGCCTGCGTAAAAGCGTCTGCCGCTGCGTTGAGGTCACCCTGCGCCTTCAATACCAGGCCATAGTAACAATGCTCTTCAGCATCGCCATCGTTCAGTGCCAGCGCTTTCGCTGCCGCAGCACGCGCATCTTTCTTTTGAATCATCAGCAGGTCAGACAGCATTTTCCAGCCACTCAACCAGGCAGGATATTGCTCTAACAACGCCATTAATTCCTGTTCCATCTGCGCATATTGCTGTTGCCCAAACAGGGCTAACAACGCATTCTGGATGGGCTCAGGTGGCTGCTCTGCTACGGTAGGCAATGTCCATTGCCATTCACGCATTAATGTCTGCAAGGCTTGCGTGTGCTGCCCTGCGCGTAAAGCGTTTGTCACGACGTGTTCCAACTCAGCGGTCGCACCACGGGTTTTGAGCGCAGTGAGGTAACTGCTTAACACTTGCCATTGCGCCGGGGCCAAGGCATACGCTTGCGCAAGGTGCGCAAGCGCCTGTGTTTGCTGGCCACTTTGCCACTCAATCAAGCCCAGGTTGTGCAGCGCCAGTGCATGCTGGGCATCTACCGCGAGAATCTCCTGGTATAGCTGTGTGGCCGTATTGAAGTCACCCTGCTGTTGCGCGGCTGAGGCCAGGTCGAAAACTTCTGCCATGGAATCTTGCAACGCCTGAGCGCTTGGCATGGTCATGGAAGACGCGGCAGTTTGGCCTTCCCATTTATGGTAATAGCTCAAGTAGGCCTCACGCCAACGTGCACTGCCAAAAGCACCGCCACTCTGGTGCGTCATGCGCACGGGCCATACGCCAAGTTTCAACCCGGCGCGGGTGGCGGTACGGCAAAAATCCAGGTCATAGAAATGGAACTCAAACTGCTGGTCAAAGCGCACGCCGCTTTGCAATAAGGTCTGTTTATGGGCTGCCAGAAACACACCATCCATCAGTTGGCATTCCCCTGAAGCGTCACCATAACTGGAGGCAGGTCCAAACGCATGCTGGCCATGGCTGACTGCACCACGCAGGTATTTGGCATCGTCCCAGGTAAACTTCAAGTCAACAAAACACCAGCCTGGCTGGCCGGGCTGTATCCGCGCATTACCGGCCACGCCGATGACATCGTAATGGGTCAGTCCACGTTGAATGGTCTGCACAAAGGTATTCTCGTCCAGCCACACGTCATCGTGGATCAGGACCAGCAAGGCATTTTCGGGCGCAGCGGCGATGGCGTGATTAAAAACCTCGGACAAGCCGCGGGTATTTTCATAGGCCACCACTGGCACCAGGCGAGCATCCTGTTGCATATGGCGTTTAAGTGACCTGCCCAGGGCAGAGTCGCGCCAAAAAGCATTTTCGGTCATGCGCGTAGCACTGACCACCCAGACGGGTTGATCACCTGTAAAGGCATCTTGTATAGGGGCCTCTGCCAGCAACTGTTGTGGCTTCAGCTTTGCCAACGCTTGTTGCCACAGGCCAGATAATAATTGCTCGAAGTCTTGTGCAAACTGCTGTGCGTTCATCAAGGGTGAAGCCAGGACTTGCTGGCGTAACTGTGCGCGCAAGGTTGCCAAACCTTCGAGATCGCTGGCGAAGGCAATGGCCTTCTGCACGTATTCGTCTCGTGTGGTGGCTACCCAATCCTGCAAGCCCACGCAATGCATATAGCTTGCACCCTGGCGGGCAATCAGGGTTTCACCGATCAAGGTCACGCTAGGCACGCCCATCCACAAGGCTTCGCAGGTGGTCGTGCCGCCAGTGAACGGAAAGGTATCCAAAATCACGTCAATCTGATGATGGTTACGCAGGTATTCATCTCTTGGCACCATGCCGTACAAGGTACAACGTGTTGCAGCGATGCCGTGTTTTGCCAATCTTGCCAATGTCTGTTCGCGGATCAAGTGATCACTAAACGCCTTGGTTTGCCAGAACAAACGGGCAGTCGGCATCGCTTGCAGGATTTCACCCCAGCAAGACAATACTTCGTCACTGACTTTGCTGTAATTCTGGAAGCAACCGAAGGTGACCGCTCCCGTGCTAAGCGCGGGCAAGCGATTCACTTCAATCTCAACGGGTGGCGCAGTAAAGCACATGCGGGTGTGCGGCAGGTTAGCCACCTGCTCGGTGAATTGTGCTGCCACCTGCGCATCAATGCTGACCGGGTCACCAATCACGTAATCCATCACCGGTAAACCTGTAGTGCCCCAGTAACCCAGCCAGGTCGCCTGTACTGGCGCGGGTTTATAGGCAAAGAGTGGCAGGCGCGTACCGCCGGACAAGCCTGATAAATCAAGCAGGATATGAATGCCGTCATCACGGATATGCTTGGCAGCCTGCGCGTCGGTCAAACCCGCCAGTGAGCGCCACTGGTTGCACAAGTCTTTGAGCTCATGCGAGAACGCATCTTCACGGCCATCCGTAGAGTATCCATAAATCTCCAAGCGGCTGGCATCAAAGGTCTGCAACCACTGGTGTAAAAAGTAGCCGACGGGATGTTTGCGTAAATCGGCAGACACCAGCCCGATGCGGAGACGCTGATCTTGTGTATGCACCGGCCAGCGATCGTAAGGCGTGACATCCTTCATCATGGCTGCGCCTAACCTGTGGGCGTAATCCAGGCTTTCATTGAGCGGCAAGGTGTTGCTGTAACTATTGGCAAACAACACATTTCTGAGCGCCATCATATGGCTAGGCTCAATCTCTAGCGCTTTTTGCAAGGTTTTAATGGTGGTGTCAATCTGCCCCATATCGAGGTAGACATTCGCAAGGTTGATGTAGCCGGGCATGAATTCAGGGTGAATCCGCAAAGCTTCTTCGAGCTTGGCAATGGCTTCTGTGTAACGCCCCAGCATGCGCAGGCTAATGCCATAAT